>RHAF01000134.1 GCA_010028775.1 Verrucomicrobiota bacterium
AAACTCAAGACCGAACCGGATGGCCGATTGTTTCCGGTTACCGACTCCTCCCAATCCGTCATCGACTGCCTAGCCCAAGCCGCACGCAGGGCCGGAGTGAAGATCCTCCCGGAATCCGGAGTTCAATCGATTCGCGCCGGCGATGGCGGCGGCTTTCTGCTTCAGCTTGCCAACGGAGCTACGATGGAATGCGACCGGTTTCTGTGGGCCGGAGGGGGATGCCGACCGGAGTCCCACCCCATTTCTTCCTTGGGACACGGATTGGTTTCTCCCGTCCCATCTCTCTTCACTTTTCACATCGAGCTCCCATGGATCCAATCCCTGGCGGGCTTAACCGTACCGGAAGTGGAAGTTTCCGTGCCGGATATTTCCCTTAAAGAAAAAGGCCCCCTTCTCTTCACCCATCACGGGGTAAGTGGGCCGGCCATCCTTCGTCTTTCGGCCTGGGGCGCACGCCCCCTACATGAAAAGAACTACAAGTTCCCCCTCCGGATCAACTGGCTTCCCCAACTTTCCCAGGACGAGATTCTAAAAGAGATTCAGACCCGCCGGGAAACCCAAGGGGCCCAGATGGTGCTAAAAGCGAAGTGGAACCCCCTCCCTGCACGACTCTGGGAACAATTGGCAGCACAGGCAGGGATCACCTCCGAAGACCGATGGGCAAAACTCTACCGGGAATCCGGCATACGGTTGGCTCAGACCCTCCAGGCCACGGAACTCCCGGTGAGCGGAAAAAGCATGAACAAGGAGGAATTCGTCACCTGTGGGGGCATCCCGTTGAAAGAGGTCGACCTGAAAACCATGGAAAGTCGTCTGGTACCGGGGCTGTACTTTGCGGGAGAAGCTTTGGATATCGACGGGGTCACCGGCGGGTTCAACTTTCAGGCCGCTTGGACCACCGGTTGGATCGCCGGACAGTCGATGGCGGGATAGGGCTAAACCCCTTTTCGAAATCCAGAGGTTTTGCCAAAATCACCCACTAAGCGGCATGAATGAAATTTCACACCTGAGGTCGGAGAGCCGTTTTTGGACGGGCTGGGACTGGATGATTGCCGCAGTCGCCATCTTTCGCAGCGTGGAGATTCCCGCTCTGGTCACCCTACGTTTCCTTGATTTTCATCCCCGCGCGGAAGCCTGGGTCAATCTCTCGACCTCGGCGCTCCTTTTGGCGGATATATTCCTGCGCTTTCAACGCCCGATCCAGGCGTCCCTTGGAACCCTTCATGGAGTCGCGGCCCGACGGCACTACCTTCGGACCTTTTTTGCCTTCGACCTGATCGGGTCCCTCCCATGGGGGATCATCTGCAACCGCCTGCTTCTCTCGGGCAGCGCATGGCTTTCCGTTGCCTTTCTCTGTCTTTTTCGCCTGGCCAGAGTGGCGGCCTTCAGCCGGGATTTTATCCGTAGCCCTTCCCGGTTTTTCATTCTGCGCAGGCTTGGAATTTTTCTTCTCTGGATCGGTCTGGTGGTTCATCTCGTCGCCTGCGGTTGGGTGGCGGTGGGTGGAGTCTCCCCGGCACTGACTTCCGGTCGCACCTACATCCGGGCTCTCTACTGGTCGGTCACCACCCTTTCCACGACCGGTTTCGGGGATATCACCCCCAAGTCCGAACCCCAGATGGTCTACACCATGTTCGCCATGGTCATGGGGGCGGGTTTGTACGCCACCGTCATTGCCAACATCGCCTCCCTCATCACCCGGGCCGACACCGCCCGCGCAGCCTTTGACGAAAAGATGGAGAGGCTGCAGACGTTCATGAAATACAAAAAAATGCCCGTCACCCTGCAACGGCGCATCTTCGACTATCACCAGTTTCTCTGGGAGAGCGGGTTGGGCCACGACCATGAGACGCTTTTGAAGGAACTCTCCCCCGCTCTGCGCCGCTCCGTGGGACTTTTTCTCAATCACCACATCCTGGAACAGGTCCCCCTGCTGAAGGGGGCGAGCACTGCCGTTCTCCACCGTTTGATCAGCGGATTGCGCACTGTGGTCTACACGCCGGGGGATGTGATCATTCACCACGGCGAAACCGGCACCAATATGTACCTGATCAACCGCGGAGAGGTTGAGGTGCTCGATCCCCAGCAAGGGTGTGTTGCCACCTTGCGTGAGGGGGAATATTTCGGAGAGCTGGCTCTACTGGATCCCGATCGACCCCGCCAAGCCGATGTGGTTGCCAAGAGCTTTTGCGTTCTCTCCATGATTGACGCCGAGACCTTTTCCCTTGTTCTCCGCCGGTTTCCTGAATTCGCCGCCCATGTCCGTCAGGTGGCCGCCAGACGGTTGGCCGAGTCCGACCACCGGGCGGGCAGGATCTAGGGCCCCGCGCCCCTTCCGTCTTTCGCTCACCCCCCTTTAAAGCTAGGCTCCCGTTTTATGGCTGGAACCGAATCCATTACCATTTATGACACCACCCTGCGCGACGGCGCCCA
>RHAF01000135.1 GCA_010028775.1 Verrucomicrobiota bacterium
ATGGCGGCGGCGGTGGCATTGGCCACATGGGCGGATGGGAAAGAGCGGCCGTGGATCATCTCTTTTTCAGGGATACCCGAGATCCGAACCACCGGTTTCCAGGGATGGTCCCCGGATCCCGGACTGACGTCCCGGACACCCTCGACGGCCTCGAAGGGGCGGGGACGGTCGAAAAGGTGTTTGAGGGAGTTGCAGATCAGGGGATCACCGATAAGGATGCTGAGAAGGGTCAGGACGACCCAGGATTTGACCCGTGGCTTTCCCGCCAGGAGCAGGACGAGGGCCATGCCCAAGAGGACCGGCGTCCAGAAACGGCCGTCGGCCAGAAGGTTGAAAAACTGATCCAACCAAGGGTGGTTGAATCCACGGTTCATCCAACGGAAAACCCTCAGGTCCAACGAATAAACTTGGGAGATCAATTTTCCGAGGCTAAATTATCCACCATGGAACGCCAAGCCGTTTGCGTGGTGCTGTTTCTTTCCTTTTTGTCCTGTGGGTGGGGCCAAAATCGGAACCTCACGGAGATCGAAACAAAGTCCGGGAAGGCGTCACCTTCCAAAGGGGTTGCGGAGGACGAGATCACCCCCACCCCCCGGCAGATGCAAAATTTCCTATGGAGAACCCTGGTGATGAAGGACCTGAGGATGAAAGGCCAGGTGCAAAGCGGGGCAAAAAAAATACCGCTGTTGATCCGGGCGAAGGAGAGATTGCTCCAGTTTGAATTCCAGGACCGCCCCCTTCAGATCCGCGTCCGTTTTGCCCCCGAGGGCAGTTTGATCCAGAAACGGGCCAAAGCAGACGAGGAATGGAAGGTGGTGACCGGGACAGAAAAAACGAAGGCGGTGGCGGGAACCGATCTTGCCTTTGAGGATCTGGGGATCGACTTTCTGCGTTGGCCTGATCCCCAGCCCAAAGGGGAGGACAATGTGATGATGTTGGACTGCTGGGTTTACGAGGTGGCTCCCCCCGTGGAGAGCAACTATGCCAAGGTGCGCTATTGGATCAGCAAGGGGTACAAGGCAATGATCCGGGCTGACGGCCTGAACAGTCAGGGACAGGCCATCAAGCGTTTCACCTTCAACAGCGTGATCGAGACAGACGACACGGTGGTGGTGGGGGAAATGAAGGTGGCCAAACTGACTCCCGGAACGGATGTTTCCGCCTCCCGAACCTTCGTTCAGGTTGAATCGGTGGAGAAGGGGTCCGGCCTGTAAACCCTGACCGGGCGTGAAGTACCGCATCGATCTGCACTGTCACTCGCGGTTTTCAGCCGACGGGGTGAGCGAGCCCGAAGAAATGGTCCAGGCGGCCAGGGAGCGGGGCCTGCACGGGTTTGCCATCACCGATCACAACACCTGCGCTTGCGTAGACTACTTTTTATCCGCCGGATTGATGCGCGAGGACGGTCATCCGGTGGACGGCTTTTTGATTTTGCCGGGCCAAGAGATCACCACCTCTGCAGGACACCTTCTGGCCCTGGGGGTCAGGCTGCCCGATCTGAAGGGGATCGGGCCGGCGGAGGCGGTGGGTCTGATCAAGGAGGCAGGTGGCGTGGCCGTTCCACCCCACCCGTACGACAATTTCCGGGCGGGGATCAGGGAGAGCGTGCTGGACGGCCTGGCCCTGGAGGCGATCGAGGTTTTCAACGCGGCGGTGACCTTCAAAAGAGCCAACCAAAGAGCCTACGAATATGCGCAAAAGAGGGATCTGGCGATGACGGCCGGAAGTGACGCCCATCATGTGGAGGCGATCGGAACGGCCTGCACGGTACTGGAAATACACGATTTCACGGTTAAGGGGGCCTTGGCGGCCATTCGCAGGGGGGCCGCAGGATTGGAACAGCGATACATGAGCAAGACCCAGGCCCTGAAGAAGACCTGGAGCAATGTTTTCCGGATCGGATCCAAGACGCGCCGTCATGTTCCCCGACCGCACCCATGAAGCATTCCGCACCTGTCACCCGGTCGATCATCATCGGAAACGTGGCGGTGGCGGTGCTTGATGTCCTTCTGACTCTGAACCGACCGGGTCAGGATTCGTGGATCCGCGGGCTTCTGGCCCTTTCCCCGGCCAACCTGCTGGACGGAGCGTGGTGGGAGCCGTTCACCTACATGTGGCTCCATGCCCCGCCCGTAGGTTTTTGGGTGACCCATATCCTTTTCAACATGATGACGCTTTCGATCTTCGGGGGACCGGTGGAAACCCGGATCGGATCCCGAAGGTTTGCCCTGTTGTACATGCTGGGCGGTTTGGCGGCGGCCGCCGCGTTCCTTGGGCAGG
>RHAF01000136.1 GCA_010028775.1 Verrucomicrobiota bacterium
TGAGGTGCGGTCTTTTATTTGGTCCCACCGACCCGAAAATCTGGGCTCCGCCCGGGGAAAGGGTGACGTGTTGGAGCCGGGGTGGAACGTGGCCTGGGCCCGGGGAGTGGGCGGAGTGGTTGCGGGGCCTGCTCGGAAATGGATAGGATGACACTGCTATGATCATCGTTCTACGTCCTAAAACCGAGGAGGCCCGCGTGAAGCAGGTTGAGGCGGAGGTACGAAAACTGGGTTACGAGCCCAGGGCCATTCACGGCGAGATTCAGACGGTGATTGCGGCCATCGGAGATGAGCGGGGTCATGCGTCTCTCGAGAGTTTGGCTACTTGGCCCCAGGTGGAATCCGTCCTGCCGGTTCAGCGGCGCTACAAGTTGGTGGCACAGGAGGGAAGAAAAACCCCGACGGTGGTCAAGGCGAACGGGGTCGGGATCGGTGGGAATCAGCCTTTCTGCCTAATGGCGGGGCCTTGCTCGGTCGAGTCCGAGGAGCAGCTTTTATCCGTTGCCCGGGCAGCCAAAAAAGCCGGGGCCACTTTTTTGCGTGGCGGCGCTTTCAAGCCGAGAACCTCCCCCTACGAATTTCAGGGGTTGGGGGAAAAAGGCTTGGAACTTTTGGCCTTGGCCAAAAAGGAGACGGGCTTGGGAATCATCACGGAGGTGTTGTCCGAATTGCATGTCGACAAGGTGGCGGCGGTGGCCGACATCCTGCAGATCGGAGCCCGCAACTCGCAGAACTTTTCCCTGCTCAAGGCGGCCGCCGGTTGCGGACGAGCAGTTTTGTTGAAGCGAGGGTTGGCGATGAAGATCGAGGAATGGCTCTTGGCCGCGGAATACGTGATGAGTTCCGGCAACGGGCAGGTGATTTTGTGTGAGCGCGGAATCCGGACCTTTGAGACCGCCGTGCGCAACACGCTGGACCTGGGTGCGGTGGCCCTGGCCAAACAGGAAAGCCACCTGCCGGTGATTGTGGATCCGAGTCAGGGGGCGGGCCGTGCAGACCTGGTGATTGCCTTGAGCCGGGCCTCGGCGGCAATTGGTGCGGACGGGCTGTTGGTGGAGGTTCATCCCAATCCTGCGGAAGCCAAGAGCGACGGGCAACAGCAGCTTGATCTCGAGGGGTTGGACCGACTGGTCAAGGAAGTGGCGCCTTTTGTGAAGGCGGCGGGAAGGGCTGGATGACATCGGGCAAACGTGCGGCCAGAGCACAACGGATCCTGGTGATTGATGACGAGAAGGACGTGGCCTACTCGTTCCAACGGGTTTTGGCGGACGAGCCCGTGGAGGTGGCGGGGATCACCAGCGGGGCGGAGGGATTGAAGAAACTCAAAAAAGATCCCTATGACCTGGTGCTGCTCGACGTGCGGATCGGGGAGGAGGACGGATTGGAAGTATTCCGCCAACTTCGTCAAGACCACCCGCGGCAACTGGTGATTGTCATGACGGCCCACGGCACCGCACAGACGGCCATCGAGGCGATGAAGCTGGGGGCTTTTGATTACATCCTAAAACCGTTCGATGTGCCGGAATTGCTTTCGATTCTGCGGAGAGGATTGCAGACGTCCGCCTCGATGAGGGAGTTGGCGGCCGGCGAGGGAAGAAAGGCCGCGGAGGACAAAACCACCGCTCCTGGGTTGATCGGGACCTCCCCGGCCATGCAAAAAATCTACAAGCTGGTCGGGCAGGTGGCCCGGGCTGATGCGGCCGTCCTGTTGGTAGGCGAGAGCGGGACGGGAAAAGAGTTGGTGGCCCGGGCAATCTACGCCAACAGTCCACGCGCCGCCCGGCCGTATGTGGCGATCAATTGTGCGGCCATCCCCGACACTTTGCTGGAAAGCGAGCTGTTTGGGCATGAGCGGGGAGCCTTTACCGGGGCTTTGACCCAGCGGATTGGAAAGTTTGAAAGGGCGGATGGAGGAACCATCTTTTTGGACGAAATTGGGGACATGCCGTTGGCCCTGCAGGCGAAACTGCTGCGGGTTCTACAGAACGGAGAATTTCAGAGATTGGGAGGAGACCAGACCCTGCGCACCAAAGTCAGGGTGATTGCCGCCACGAACAAGGATCTGACGGCGATGGTGAAGGCCAAGACCTTCCGGGAGGATCTTTTTTACCGGTTGAACGTGGTCCAGATTCAGTTGCCACCGCTCAGGGAACGTTCGGAGGACATTTTGCCTTTGGCGGAGCATTTCCTCAAGCGTGCGGGCAAGGATCAGGCCCTTAAACTATCTCCGGCGGCCAAAAAAGCCCTGCAGGGTTATGCCTGGCCCGGAAAC
>RHAF01000137.1 GCA_010028775.1 Verrucomicrobiota bacterium
TACCTGGGGATTGCGGGGGCGGAGGGCGTGGAAACTATTGAGAAGAAGTTGGTACCAGAGAGAAAAACGTTCAAGGCCATGGCTTCCCAGTCGGCTTTGGACCTGCTACGAAAAAAAATTCAAAAAGGAGCGCATCCTTTTTTCAAAATGGAGGTTTAATCCCACATGGCACCGAAAACCACAGAAAAACAGGAAAAGAACGAAACCAAGGGCGAGGGGGGCAAGGCCGCGGAGCGGCGGAACCTGGATCTGGCCCTGCAATCGATCGTCAAGGCCTACGGAGAGAACGCCATCATGCGCCTGGGGGATGCCGGGGCGAAGCTGAAAATCGACGTGATCCCCACGGGATGTTTCGCGATCGACACGGCGTTGGGGGCGGGTGGATTTCCCCGGGGGCGGATCGTGGAGATTTTCGGCCCCGAATCCTCGGGAAAGACCACGTTAACCCTGACGGCCATCGCCAATGCGCAAAAGCAGGGCGGCACGGCCGCATTCATCGACGTCGAGCATGCCCTGGATCCCGTGTATGCGAAGAAGTTGGGGGTGAATATGGATGAACTACTCGTCTCCCAACCTGATTCCGGGGAGGAGGCGTTGAACATCGCGGAGACGTTGATCCGGTCGAATGCCCTGGATGTGGTGGTGCTGGACAGTGTGGCCGCCCTGGTGACCAAGAACGAGCTGGAGGGGCAGATCGGGGATGTGACGGTGGGGGCACAGGCCCGCCTGATGAGCGCGGCCATGCGCAAGTTGACGGCGTTGATCAGCCGGGCGAGGACGGTCTGCATCTTCACCAATCAGATCCGGGAAAAGATCGGCGTGATGTTTGGCAATCCGGAAACCACGCCGGGTGGCCGGGCCTTAAAGTTTTTTGCCAGTGTCCGGGTGGACATTCGCAGGATTAATGCGATCAAGATTCCCGACGGCACGGTGGTGGGCAACCGAACGCGGGTGAAGATCGTGAAGAACAAGGTGGCACCTCCGTTCACCGAAGCGGAATTTGACATCATGTACAACGAGGGAATTTCCCGCGAGGGATCTTTGATCGATGCGGCGATTGAGCACAATGCGGTGGAGAAGAAGGGGGCCTGGATCGCCTTTGAGGGCAAGCAACTGGCTCAAGGGAGGGATGCCGCCAAGGAGGAGTTGAAAAAGGATCCCGCCCTCTACTCCCGGATCGAAAAAGCGCTCAAAGCGAAGCTTTCGGGGAAGCCGGAAGAGGCCTCCGAAACCGTGGTGGTGGGAGGGAAAAAATAGGATGAGCGAACGTCAATGTGAAAGAGGGAAGGGGGTTGAGGAGAAGCGGCGATTCAGTCTTTAGTCATGGAGGAAACTTCCGCAGCACTGTAAGCGGAAAAATAGAAGGGCACCACCAGCTAAAGGCCTGCGGCGGACTTAGGCCGTTTCGACTTGGATGTTAAATTGGAAGGAGCTGTCCTCGTCACCCAGGGTTAGCTTGTTGGCCCCGGGTTGTAGGGGCAGGGCCATGTGTTCGGATTCCGTGCCCATGGATTGTCCGTTCAGGATGGTGCCCAAGGTGCTCCCCCGGTCCCGGACGATCAGTTCTGACCCGGTGCGTTCGATGGAGCAGTGGTTGCGGGAAATCTGATAAGGGTAATTGTCGCGGAGAGCGAGATCATTGGCCGAGAGGATATCCGCCCCCTCGCCGCTTTGTCGGCGTCCGATGCGGAAGGGAAGACGGTCCAGCACCACCTTGTCCGGGGAACCCGCCTTAAGGGTCGCGGCGTTGGCCGGGGTGACGGTGATTTTGGGCATGGGGTGGAGGGTTGGATGGGCCAAGGCGGACCCTGTTTCCAAGATTTGATGGGTTTCCTGCGGTTGAGTTCGTCGTGATTCCAGTTCCCTTCGCAGAAGATCGTTCGTGTTACGAAGGCGCTCGAAGAAAGAGGAGAGGAAAGGTGAGAGAGCCGAGGGATCCCGAAGGAACAGGTCATTGAATTCCTCCACGTTCATGACGTGTAGGCGGGTAGGCTCGATGGCGCGGGCGGAGGCGGAGCGCGGTTTGTCATCGAGCAGGGCCATTTCCCCGAAAATGTCCCCGGGAAGCAGATGCCCTATGGGCACGTCACCTTGGCCGCCGACCTGAATTGAAATTTCTATCCGACCCTCCAAAATACGGAAGGCTTCCGTGCCCTCGTCCCCTTCACGAAAAATCGATTCCCCCTTAGGAAAGGACTTTACGCGAATCATGCCTTAGAG
>RHAF01000138.1 GCA_010028775.1 Verrucomicrobiota bacterium
GCGGTCCTGATGATGCCGGGCGGGAAGAAAAGTCGCGAAGCGGTGGTGAGGACCCGGGTGAAATTCCGTCCCTTGGAGGCGAGAGAAGTGTCGGACTATGTGAGGGAGGTGGATGTGTTGGACAAAGCGGGGGCGTATGCCTTGCAGGAGGGAGGGGATCGCTTGGTGGAGAGGGTCGAAGGATCGCGGAGCAATGTCATTGGCCTGCCGATGGAGACGGTCCTGCCATGGTGTGAGGATTTGGCTGGGGAGAGCGGGCTTTAGAGGTTTTTTTCAATCGCCTGACGGACTTCGGAGGGTTTGAACGGACCCCGGAAGCGTTGGAGGATCTTGCCTTCGGAATTGAGAAGAATGGTGTAGGGGATGGTTTCGATCGGGTTGAACTGATCGAGAGTTTGGTCCCCCGGACGAACCAGCGGGTAGTGAATCCCATGACGCTCGGCAAAGACGAGCAGACCCGCCGGAGGAGCATCATCGAGGCACACCCCCAAGGTGATTAATCCTTTCTTGGAAAACTTTTCATTCAGATCAACTACTTCCGGCAACTCTTTGGCGGAGGCAGGGCTCCAAGCGGCCCAGAGATTCAGAAGGACGAGCTTCCCCTTTAGATTTTGGGTTTCAAAAGTTTGTCCGGTGGCCAAATCCGTGAAGGAGATGGCGGGGGGGAGTTGGAAAGGTTTCAAGGAGGGGCCGCATGAGATGAAAAGGGTGGAGAGGGCCATGAAAAGAAGTCGGGGGATACACGCAGAGGTGAAGTTTCGAAAAAGCACGGGAAAGTTTATGGGTTGTGGCTCGACGCCTCAACGAACATCTTCGATGCCCACAAGGGCAGGGCTTGCCCGCCGGAACGGGAATCCGCATCGTTGAACTTCACATGAGTGAAGCCGTTTTTCAGCCGGGGCAGGTGATTTTTCGGGAGGGAGACGCCAGCCAAGAGGCCTACCGAATTTTGCGGGGCCGGGTGGAAATCAGCATTTTGGCGGATGGCAAGCCGGTCATTTTGGCCCAACTGGGCGAAGGGGACATCTTTGGGGAGATGGCGATGGTGGACGAGCGTCCCCGCTCGGCTTCGGCCCAGGCTCTCGAGGTCACGGAATGTGAGGTGCTGACACCGGAAAATTTCAACGATTTGGTTTTGCAACGCCCGGAAGTCCTGATTCCTTACATGGCCTCGTTCTTCGAGCGGCTCCGCACAGCCAACGACCGGCTTCGGTTGGAAATGCGGCTACGGGCCAAGGCCGAATCCCAGCTTTCCACCGGGGCGACTCCAGCGCCGGTTGCCCGCGTGGCGGTACCGGTGATCACCCCGATCGCTCCTCCCTCCCTCGAGCTAACCCGGGTGGCTCCTCCGGCGCCGATGGTGGTTCCCGCAGGGCAACCGGTGGCTTCCGCACCTGCTCCGGTGGCTCCACCGCCGGCGGGGGGATACCAGTCGGTGGTGCTCACGGCATTGACGGAGCACGCCAAGGCCCGCCTGCCCGAGGCGGTGGTCACGATTGGAAAATTTCCTTTCCGGATCGGCCGGAAGCATGACACACCCGGAAAAGGGGCAACGGTGTTTGCCTCAAACGACCTGCCCATCGGGGATGAAAAGCCCTACCAGATCTCCCGGAACCACTGTTCCATCGAGAGAGAGGGGGATCACTTCTTTGTCCGTGACCGGGGAAGTTCGGTGGGCACGGTGGTGAATGACAAGCCGATCGGGCTCGCGGAAGATACGTTGACCTGTGACCTGCAGGGTGGAGACAACATCCTGCTTCTCGGGGCAGACGACAGCCCGTTTAAGTTTAAAGTAACTTTGAGTTAAGCCGGCCCGAAGAGGCCCATGGTTCTAGCCCGGAACTTCGGATTGGAGGGGGGCATCGCCGAGCTGCATCGGTTCCAGAATGATGTCTTTCACCGTGGCTCCAGCCGGAATCATGGGTAACACGTGTTCGGTGTAAGGCACCATGACGTCCAGAACATAGGCGGTTTTCGAGGCGAGCAGGCGTTGCAGGGCGGGGCGGACTTCCTCGGGTCGGGTGATTCGCTCGGCCGGTACGCCGAATCCCTGACAGATCGGAAGGTAGTCGGGGAAAATCTTGCCGGTGTCGTTGGGGTCGCCGAGGAAGGTGTGTCCGCGGTTGCTGGAAAAGAAGCGATCTTCCCACTGCACAACCATGCCGAGGTATTGGTTGTTGATGATGATCGCCTTGGCGGG
>RHAF01000139.1 GCA_010028775.1 Verrucomicrobiota bacterium
GCCCCCGAACATACTCTCAAAAAAATCACTGAACCCCGTCCCGCCAAAATGAACCTCCTCCATGTCGGGACCTCCCGCCCCTTGGGGCATGCCTCCCGACCAAGCGAACCCCCCGCCCGGTACCTCCCGCCCCATCTGGTCGTACTTGGCCCGCTTGGCCGGATCGCTCAACACCTCGTAGGCCTCGTTCACCTCCTTGAACATCTCGGCTCCTTTGGCCTTGTCCTTCGCCACGTCAGGATGATGCTCCCTCGCCTTTTTTCGAAAGGCGCTGCGGATCTCTTCGGCGGTGGCCGTTTTGCTCACCCCTAACACCGAGTAGTAATCTTTGTAATCCATCCCTTCCTTTTCTATTCCCAATGTCCCCCGGTTTCCAGTTCCGCCCCCGCCGCCGCCTCGCCTCGTTCCGACACCGCCGCCAATCCGTCGGTAAACGTGCGGGCTTGGGCGAACCTGGGCTCCATCGCCCAACTGCCATCCGGCTTGAGGTAACCCCATTTCCCCCCCGGCACCTTCACCGCCGCCAAACCCCGCCGAAAGATTCCCGCCCTCTCAAACTTGGCGGGAATGACCCATTTTCCCTCAGGATCCAAATACCCCCACTTTCCGCTTTCGTCCTTGGCGGGAGCCCGCTTGTCCCCAAAAGGGCCCACCGCAACCAAAAGATCCTGCCGGGAAGCCCCCGGCTGAATCTCGATCACCTTTTCCTGAAAATCCATCAGGCCCCACTTTCCATCTTTTTTCCAGGCCGCCCTTTTTTCCCCCAGAAGAACCAACCCGGTATAAGTTCCCGCAGTCCGGAATTTTGCATGCCCCTCTTTGTCGGGCTTGCTGTCAACCAGAAACCAGGACGCCACCTCCCCCTCTTTTTTGACCGCCGCCCGGTCATCCCGAAAATTTCCCGCTTCGGCAAAATCAAGCCGCAACCATAACTTGCCGCTGGGAATGATGTAGCCCCAGGCGGGGGGTCCCTCGATTTTCTTCGATTCATCCTCCGTCGAATCCGATTCCGTCTCGTCCCCCACCGGGGCATCGTCGCTCTCCTCCACCGCCGCCAACCCCTCGGAAAAATCGTGCGCATGGAGAAACCGCGGTGGAATCACCATTCTCAAGCCACCGTCTTGGCCAGCCACATAGCCCCACCGGTCCTTGATCTTCACCCTGGCCAATCCGCCAAATACGCTCCCCGCCCCCTCGTACTCCAACTGGCCCACCACCTTGCCCTCCTCGTTGACAAACCCCCACTTATCTCCGACCCGTACCGGAGCCATGCCTCCCTGCATGGACCCCACCTCATCATATCGGGCCGACCATACCCGGTTGCCCCGCTCGTCCACATAAAACCACTCGCCTCCTAATTTCACCGGCACCCGCCCAATCCCCATTTTGGCCAAGCCCTGACCCACCTGGACCTCCGTTCCCTCCGGGGCTTCGATTTTGACCAACGTTCCCGAGCCGGGGGAATTGATGACCGCCATGGCCTCGGCCGGGCGGATTTCTGCGATTTTATCCCCCTTCACCACGGCATCCCCCTCCTCCTTCAGCCAACGCACCACCGTGGCTGATCCCGGATGGGGCCCGTAGCCGGGGCACATCACATCATACTGCTTTTTGTCAAACACATCGACATGCCCGAGCACCCGCACCGCTCCGATGGGGGACCCGGGAATCGCCGCTCCCTTCGCCGGCACCACGATCTTCACCAGCATCCCGCTCACCGGTGCCTCCACCGGCAGCGTCGGTTCGCTTAACTCCACTTGGGCCAGGGGCTCTCCTGCTTTCACCTCGCTTCCCTCCCCTTTTACCCACTTTCGGATTTTCGCCCCTTTCACCCCCGGCAAAAATTCCGGCAGACGAAGGGGTTTGGCCAAATCCCCGCGAAACTCCCCGATTTGCTCGTACTTTTCAGGGAGCCTCATTGTTCCGGTCTCATCCACCATGCCCCAACTCCCGGCCGCCCAACTCATTCCCTGCCAAGCCATAGCCAAGCCCATCCCCAAGACCGTTCTTAGCCTTCCTGCCATATTCCAGATCCTAGATCGACTCCGCCTTATTCTTAACCCAAAATCTTTACACCCACTCCACCTTGGCTTCCCGAAGTCCACTCCTGTTGGCAAACTCCATCAATCCTTCCTTCTCCTCCTTGCCCAACCCATACTGAATACAATTCGTCAGATAATCCCTCTCCTC
>RHAF01000140.1 GCA_010028775.1 Verrucomicrobiota bacterium
GCCCAGGCCACGTTCCACCCCGGCTCCAACACGTCACCCTTTCCCCGGGCGGAGCCCAGATTTTCGGGTCGGTGGGACCAAATAAAAGACCGCACCTCACCCCAGACCACGCTGCCAAATGGCTCACCCCACTGTCGTGACCCAAATAAAGATCGGTATTCCGCAAAATGCCGAACACCTCCGGCAAAGGCCTTTGACAAACAGCGCGGTGGGGAGGCACTTTCCATTTTTCGGGCAGCTTGTTCACCAGATCTGCTTCGGCCTCTCCAAAAAGCCAAACGACTTCCATCGGAGAATCAATTCCGCACCTCCCCAACGACTCCACCCAATCGGTTAGAGGCCAATTCTTTTTGGGACTCCCACTCCCCGGATGGATGACCACCCGTTTGGCCCGATCCCCTCCCTCGCGTGCCGTGGGAAGCGTGCGGCCATAGAGCCGGTGGGCTGCCTGCGGCTCAAGCCCCAACTCTTTCAGGGGACGGGCCAGATATCGCCACGCCTCCTCGGTCGGATTTCTCGGATCCAAGGCTAGATATTGTCCGGTCCCACCGCCCCGCCGCCAATTTTCGGCAAAGATTCCGTCCGGATCAAAGAGATAGGAAACCGTCAGATCAAACTCGGAAAAATAGTCGCACCAATCCGGATCCAGCACTGCCCCGGTGGCGTAGAACCCCGCCAGCCCCGGCTGGTCGATGGGTCGAACGGCATCGACGGCTCCCGGGCCGGTGACCAATTCGCCGAATTTTTTGGCCGCCACCATCTCAATCCGGGCTTCCGGCCATTTCTGGCGCAACCCGGCGACCGCCGGGAGGGTCAAAAGAAAATCCCCCAACGCTCCGCCACGGATCACCAGAATATTCATTTCCAGGGGCCCTGATCGGTCCCGACCGTCTTTTCCCTAGTAGACGAAAATTCCCAGCGCCATGAGCAGCAGCCCAAAAACGATCCCCGGAACCAACAAGCCCTTGCCACGGGCGGGATTGGCCAAAGCCCACGCAATGACATCCCGCAACAGGTAAGGTGCCCCCACCATGAACATGCCCTCCAAAATCAGCACGTAGGCGTAAGAGACCACCACCAACCTCGCGGCATCATAACGCAGAAAGGCAGCATCCAGAAGAACGTCGGCTCCGAGAAGAAGAAGAATTCCCAGCGACCTCACGGCGATGAATTCCCTGACATAGAGCCAGCTACTCACCCCCAGACCGATCACGCCGAGGATAAACAGCGGCCGGTACTTGGTGTACTCCATCAGATTGATGGTTCCCGCCAGCCAGGCCGTCCAGCCCGTCGCCACCGCCAAAAGAATCCCGCCCATACGATCCGATCGGGGAAAGGTTTTCCACCAAGCCGCACACCGGGCGTAGTCAAAAAAACACCAGGCGTGCCCCAGAAAAAGGGCGAACCCCAGCCAGACGGAGACCTGCGGAAGAGAAAAGGAATAGATCATAAAGCCCTCAACCGAGAATGGACGGATCCGCGTAATCGGTAAACCCGGTTGATTCGGTGATCCGCACAGTCAGCAGTTGCCCAAGGTGGCGCACCCCTCCCTCAAAAACCACCGGCCAGTTTTGCCGAGTTCTGCCGGTCAGGCGCTCGGCGTTCGTTTTGCTGGGCCCCTCCACTAGAATCTCCACCAAGCCTCCGATTCTTCCCTTGGCTCTTGCCTTGGCCTGCCGGGTCAGCAATCGCAGAAGATCCTGGTTCCGTTCCTCCTTCAATTTCTCGGGAATTTCCGCGGCTTTTTCCTTGGCCGCCCGCGTTCCCTCCCGTGGGGAGTATCGGAAGATAAAGGCATTATCAAACTCCACCTCTTCCAAAAGTTTGTAGGTCGCCTGATAATCCTCCTCGGTCTCCCCAGGGTAACCGACAATCACGTCCGTGGTTAGTCCCACCCCCGGAGAGCGTTCCCGTACCTCATCAAGGATCCGGCGATACTGGTCCGACGTGTACCCTCGTCCCATGACTTTAAGCATCCGGTCGGATCCGGACTGCACCGGAAGATGAAGATGCTCGCAGAGCTTTCCCAGCCGACCATAACAGCCGATCAGATCCGCCTTCATGCCGCGGGGATGGGGAGAGGTGAACCGCAGGCGGTCCAACCCCTCCACCTTCTCCAGCTCTTCCAGA
>RHAF01000015.1 GCA_010028775.1 Verrucomicrobiota bacterium
AAGGACCTGGTCCGGACCTACCATGGCGCTCGTGCTCATTCATTGACCCTATCCGAGGCCAAAGCTAGAACAAGTTTACGATGTGTGGAATTGTCGCCTACGTCGGCCCACGGGACGCCCAACCCATTCTGCTGGACGCGCTTAGCCGTTTGGAATACCGCGGCTACGACTCCGCTGGTCTGGCCATTCTCAACGGCAAGGGTGTGGAGGTGCGTAAAAAGAGCGGTCGGATCCAGGAACTGGCCTCGGCCTGCCAAAAAAAACCGGTTCAAGGCAGGATCGGGATCAGTCACACACGCTGGGCCACCCATGGAGGGGCTACCGACATCAATGCACACCCTCACCTCGACGCCACCGGTCGGTTGGCCCTGGTCCACAACGGAGTGGTGGAAAATTACCTCGAACTGAAAGCGAAGCTGGCCAAAGCCGGCCACAAGTTCATCTCTGAGACCGACACGGAAATCCTGGCCCATCTCGTGGGCGATGCCTTTGCCTCCAGCAAGGCCCAGGGGGAGGAACGTCTTGTCGAAGCCGTCCGCAACGCCATCAAACAGGTCCAAGGCACCCTGGGGATCGCCGTGATTCACTCCGATCTGCCCGGGTTGGTGGTGGGAGCTCGCCGGGGAAGTCCCTTGGTCATCGGAATCGGCGATGGGGAAAATTTTCTGGCCAGCGATACCCAGGCTCTCGCCCCCTACACCAACCGCGTGGTCATCCTGCAGGACCAGGAGGTGGTGGCGCTCAAAGCCGAACGGTACGACATTGCCTCACCCTTGGGCGTCCGTTCGGACATCAAAGTGGAGGAGATTGAAAACGGGGTTACCGCCAGCGACAAGGGCTCCTACCCCCATTACATGCTCAAGGAGATTTTTGAGCAGGTGTCCTCGATTCAGAATGCCTTCCGCGGGCGCCTGGATCACGACGGAGCAACCGCCAAGCTGGGCGGCCTCAATCTTCCCTCCGAGGAACTCCGCCGGATCGAGCGCATCGCCATCCTCGGTTGCGGCACCGCCCTGCACGCCGGGATGGTTGGAAAATATCTCATCGAGACGCTGGCCAAGATTCCGGTGGAAACCCATCACTCCAGCGAGTTTCGCTACGGCGACTCCCCCACCTCCCCACATACCCTCTTTTTTGCCGTCAGCCAGTCCGGGGAAACAGCCGATACCCTGGGCGCGCTGCGCGAGGCCCAACGCCGGGGCTTTCCCTGTCTGGGCGTTTGCAACAATGTGGCCAGTACCATTGCCCGTCAAAGCAACGGCGGGGTTTATATGCATTCCGGACCGGAGATCGGGGTGGCGGCCACCAAATCGTTCACTTCCCAGGTTGCCATCTTCACCTTGCTTGGTCTTCTGCTGGGGCGGCTTCACACCCTCTCCGCCTCTGCTGGACACGAGATTTTGCAGTCGATCGAATCCCTTCCGGAAAAAATCGGACAAGCCCTGTCCCATTCCGATGAGATCAAGAAAGTGGCGCAAAAATACGCCAAGACAAAATCCATGCTTTTTTTGGGGCGCTTGGCCAATTTTCCGATTGCCATGGAAGGCGCATTAAAGATGAAGGAGATCACCTACATCCATGCCGAGGGATACCCCAGCGCCGAACTCAAGCACGGGGTTATCGCCCTGATCGACAAGGAGACGCCCACCGTGCTGATCGCCACCCAGGACGGGGTTTATGACAAAAACCTGGGTAGCCTACAGGAAATCAAGGCCCGTTCCGGCCGGGTTATCGCGGTGGCCCACGAGTCGGATGCCAAAATCAAGGGGCTGGCCGACGATATTCTTCCGGTCCCGGAAACCCACCCCCTCCTTCAGCCTCTTTTGAATGTTATCCCGCTTCAACTCATCTCCTACCATGTGGCCGTGGTCCTCGGGCGGGACGTGGATAAGCCGAGAAACCTGGCCAAATCCGTCACTGTCGAATAGTCCCGGCTCACCACTGCCTTTTTCACTGGAATCGGCGAGCATCGCAACCCGAGGCACGCTCGGCGGGATGCCCTGCCCAGCCTTGAGGATTGCCCATTGGCCAAAAGCGGGTATTTTCAAATGATTGAGGCCCTATCGTCTAGCTGGTTAGGACACGGCCCTCTCAAGGCCGGTGCACGGGTTCGAGTCCCGTTAGGGCTAGTGAATAATTACGAATTCCAGGGTTGATTCCCGAGGGTTTCTCGGTTGAAATTATCTTCCCTCGGAATGAAGACCAAGCTCCTTACACGCCACCAAAACAACCCGAAGCTTTCCATTCTCCGGGAAATCAAGAAAAGCCAGGGTCTCTCCGTCACCGAACTTTGCCAGCGCGTGGGCCTTTCCTACATGGGAATCAAGCAGCACTGCATCGGCTTGGAACGGGAGGGATATCTGGACACCTGGCGCCGTCCCAAGGGTATGGGACGGCCGGAGAAAGCCTACCGACTGACAGACGGGGCCAAGGAATTTTTCCCCAGCCGATACCCCCAGTTCAGCCTGCAGATCCTTGAGTCCGTGAAGGAGATTTACGGCTCCCTCGGGCCGGAAAAGATTCTCCACAACATCTACAAGGCCGAAACCCAGCGCTATGAAACCAAACTGGAAAAACTGGACGGCGAATCTCGCTTTCGTGGCTTGGCCCAACTCCGCGAAGAGGATGGATACATGGCGGAATACTCGTTCGACAACTCGTCCCGTACCCATCGGATCACGGAATTCAACTCCGCGATTCAGGACTGCCTCGACGCCTTCCCCATGATCCGCGATTATGAGCGTCAAATGTTTGAGAAAATCCTCCGCGCCAAGGTTCGACGCGATGAAGAACGTATCTCAGGGCTGTATCGTTGCACCTACTCGGCCACGGTTTAATCCTTTACCTGCCAGACATTCAAAACCCGAATTCACCTTTTTTAAAACAGGCTTCCCATCGATGGAGACGGCCTGGCAGCCCTTGGATCCAGGAGAAATGCTTGGAGCAAATTAAGCCAAGCCAAGTTTGGCTTCGATCGTCTGGCGAGAATGCTGAGCCCCGACAAACTGATCCGTCACTTTTCCTGACTTAAAGATAAAAAAGGCGGGGATCGACTGGATTCCGTACTCAGAGGCCAAGGCCTGTTCCTGGTCGACGTTCACCTTGCCCACCACGACCTTGCCGGGATGATCCTTGGCAATCTGCTCCAGTAAGGGAGCCACCATCCGGCACGGACCACACCACTCGGCCCAAAAATCAACCAGCACGGGTACGCCGGAATCGAGGACCACCTGCTTGAAATTGTTCGCCGTGAGAGTGACGGTGTTGCTGGAAGACATGGGTTATTTTTGCAGAAAGCTCATCAGCACAACCCCGAAAGAAATCAGGGATGCCACCAAGGCTGCAATGGCCAAGGCGGTGCTGGCACTATCCACTTCAACCACCGTGCGAACCGCCGGTCCGGCAGCAACGGCCGGTTTCAGTCCAACGGCAGGAGCTGTGGTTCCCGGCTTTGTCCCAGCACCCGCAGGTGCCGGTGCAGAACCAACGGGTTTCGCCGCGCCAGCGGCGACCGGCAGGGTGGCGGCAGGTGAGCCCGGCGCTTTTGCAACACCAACACCGGCCGCACCCGATGGCCCCACGGCAGGTTTTGGCGCGACGGCTCCCGGGGCGCTTGGGCGCGGTGGCAGGGAAATTCGCATTGTCTCCTTACGCAGGTCGGCCGGAGGTTTAGGTGCAGCGCTAGAAGCCCCTGGCGTTACTGGCAAGGGAGGAGTTGTCGGCACCGCAGGGGCAGCGGGAGCTTGGGGTGCTTGCGGAATAGCCGGTACACCCGGCGGCTTCGGAAGGGCGGGAGCGGAAGGCACCGGTGGCTTGGGCATGGCAGGCGGGGCTAGCCGCATGGTCTCCTTTTTGATGCCAGACGGAACAGGGGCTTGACCGGGCGGCTTAGGAATTACAGGCGACGCAGGCACACCTGGCGGTTTTGGGGGTGTTGGAACCAACGGAATGCCGGGTGGCTTGGGAGGTGTTGGTGGCAATGGAAGCCCTTCGGACATCATGAAATTAAAACGATCCGAAGCACCCAGCGTCAAACAATTTACATGAATAAATTCAAGGTTGTGAAAAGTTATTCACACTAAGCCATTGCACCAAAATGCATGAAAGGCATCGCTCCATCGCCTACCCTCGATACACCGGTTACGCCTCGCGACCCGCTCTTGGGTATCCCTTGTGGTTTTCAGGTAACCCAAAATGGCCATAACCCAAGACTCCAAATCCCCTGTTCTTAAGATCTTCCCATCACGTTCGTCATGCACAAGCTCACCCGGGCCTCCTTGGTCGGATACGATCACCGGTAGACCCGAGGCTAAAGCCTCCACCACCACGTTCCCATAGGTGTCTGTGGTGCTGGGAAAAACAAATAGGTCTGCCGAAGCATAGGCCACGGAAAGCTCCTTGCCACGCAGAACACCGGTGAAGACCCCTTTTTTAAGCCGTTTTTTTAATTCAGACAAATAAGGCCCATCCCCGACAAAAGCGAAAGTCGTGTTTGAATTCTCCGGCATGCCTTCGGCCACCTGCGCCAGGAATTCGAGTTCTTTTTCCCGGGAGATCCGCCCGACGTACAGGACCACCCGGCCATGAGCACCCCTTTTTTTCCAGAAATCCTCCTGCCGATGCCGCAAGTCAAACGTTTCGGTGTCCAAGCCCCTGGGCAATATCGCCATACGCTCCGGTGCCAAACCCCGCCGTATCCAGCGGTCGGCATAGATTTTGGAATTCACATAGACCCGATCCACCTGGCTGTAAAACCAGTGCATGTAGCTCCATGCGATTCCCTCCACCATGGGGTCGTCCTCGCTCAGGAAGCGCGCATACTGCGGGAAGTCGGTGTGGTAAATGGCACTGGTGCGGAGCCCCAGAATTTTGGCCGTCATCAGGCCCACCAGTCCGATTGGACCGGGAGTGCTGAGAATCAGCTCGGTGTAACCTTTGCGGGCCACGTGGTCGAGGAATTCAAGAATCGGGGGAAAACTGAGCTTCTGCAGCTCATACTCTGGAATGGTAAATTCACCGACCGGTTGAAAGTTGACCACCCCTTCCTCGGACTTCATCCCCATCCGGCTGGTGAGAATGGTGATGTCGGCCCCGCTCTCTCTGCCGGCCGCCGCCATGGTTCGGATGGTCCGGGCCACACCATTCACATCCTCCAATGTGTCGGTGCACCAACCTTTGGCGTGATTGGTTAGGACGATGGGCCGCTTTCCGAGAAAATGTTCGGCCACCGACCCCAGCAAGGCCGTGTCGGTTCTTAGGGAATGGAAGGAGTACATGTAAGGCGCCGTGGCCAACCCCAAAGGAATGACTCCGGCCAGCGGCTCCAGCCCATCCAGAAGATCGCCGCGCTGAACCTTCTCCAGGAATCGGACCACAATCCGGTATCCCACATCGTTCATCACCTTGGAAGCCAATCGGAAGCTCCGACGTTCCGGTTTATTTTCCTCCGCCAGAACCTTCTGCAGTTCCTTTCGGGTGGAAGGTTGGCTGAGGTAACCCGCTAACTCTTTGTTGAGACCTCCCTCCGGAGACTTCCAAAAATCGAAAATCTTTCCGCTTGTGACCAATTCCACCGCCGCGCGGGCTTTTTCCATGAAACTCATCTCGGCCGGGTTCTCCCCCGCGAGAAAACGATTGGCTATTTGCAGGAGAAGGGCGGAGCTACGCGGGGCCCGATGACCAACTTTTTCCCGTAGAAAGTCAAAAGCAACGTGAAAAAGCCCGTTCACATGCCGGATCGGATCCCCACCCTCCCCATGGACAGACCCTTTTCCATCATCCACGCTCCTTAGAAAAGTCTCCACATTCCCCGCCCCCTGAACCTCCGTCCAAACCCTTCCGGCGTATAATCCGCAATGGTCGTTGGAACCTCCCATCAGGGATTTTTTCCACGGCTCGGGATCCTGGGGCTCAATCCCGTGCCGGGAAACTAGGCCGCGGATCTTTTCCGGTGTCAGGCTCTGCAGGCAGGCGCAGGCGATCTCCTGGCTGAGAGGCGCTCGAAGTCCGTTGACCGCTTCAAACAACCGGAAGAGAAGAATCAGCTTCTCGAAGTGCCCAGGGGTCAGTTTTCCATCGAGGTTTAGTAGCGGATGAGCCACCGCATGGACAATTTTCTCCTGCCGCAGAAAGCGGGATAACTCCACGATATTTCCGCGGATCTTCTCCACTTCCGCGAACTGGTCCTCGTCGAGGTTCCAGGCCAGCAGATGCACCTTGCACCGATCCTCCGGAAAATAGGTGGTGATCTCGACTCCAGGAAAAAATCCCTCACATCCCCGCAATTCCCCAGCACCTCCTAGTGTGTTGTGGTCGGTCAGGGTGACAAAGTCATGACCTTGGCTTCGTAGGAATTCATAAAGTTTGCGCGGCCGAGAAAGAGAGTCTGGGATGCCTGCCTTCCTTAGTACCCACTCGGAGGGACGATCGGAATATCGGGAATGGAGGTGAAGATCACACTTGGACATGTTCGGCGTAGGAAACCGAACGATATCCGCGGGCAGCCAACTCTTCGAGCAAAACCCCCACTTGGCGCCGAACCCATGGCACTTCCAAGTCGGCAGGGTGAAGACTCAACCGGACCAGATCCCTACCCGTCCAAACCGCTTTCCAAATTGGATGCCATGCGGAGGCAAGCAACCTCCTCCATCCCGACCGCAGACTATAGGCCCCGGCCCATGCCGGATCACGGGTCCCGTCGGCAAGGTGAACCAGTTCCCGTAGACGGCAGGTGTAGGCAAAACCCATCTCCTTGAAAACGGATTCCATCCGCTCCGGGTACAACCATCCCGGCGCGACAAAACCCACGGGGTTCCAGTGGTTCCGCTTCCAGATCGCCAAACCGGACTCCAGTCTCTGCCGGGCCTCCCCTTCTCTCAGGTCGAAAAACTCCGCTTCCTCGTTGCTGTAAACGCGGGTCCACCACCATGAGGAAGAGGGCAAACCGATCCGGTCATGGAAGTAACCGTGGACGGCCAAATCGTGCCCCTCCTTCTGCCAACGGCTTAGAAGTCCCACACTCTCCCTGCAATGCTCCACGCTCGGTCCGTGGTGATACTCCGGGATGACCAGGATGGAGGCATGACCCGGACAGCGGGAAAGGCAAAATGCCAACTGCTCCTCAACTTGCCGGCGGCTACCGGGATGAAAATCATGAAGAGAGAGAAGGAGTTTTTTGCCCCCTTTTTGATGACGCCGACCCCCTTTCCTCTGGAGATCCTTGCCGTAAAGAAGGGGCGACTCCGCCAGGTCCTTCACCACGGTGCAAAGGAACACTTTCTCATGTGTCACCCCCCTGAATTTTGTCACCTCCCGCTTGTCTGTGACGCGAAAACCGTATCGGGCGAACATCCTCTCTCCTCGGCGCTCCCCCCGGGTCACAATCTGCCCGTAGACACAGCGAACCCCGTGACGGGTCATACATTCCAAAAAGGAATCAATCAGGGTCCGCACCGCCTCCACACTCCTGACCTGGGGGAGAAGATTCACATGGAAATGAGCGGCTTCCCGCGGCTTTTTTGGGGTCTGCCTCCAACCCCGAAAGATCAACCAAAGCAGATATCGCCTCGAGGCCTGGTTGTACCGGAAGAGAAATCCTTGAAACGCCCGGACGAACCATTGGGGCAGATTGGAACGGATAAACTTGCCGTGCTTTTGGGCGTCTTTGGAGGCGGTCAGGTACCCCTCGATCTCGCCCTTTTCGTTTTCCAAGACAAAACAGCATTCCGGTTCGGCATCGGTGTAGGGCGAGGTCAGGAAATCATTGAAAAGTTCCCGATCCTGAAAAATGGGATCTATTGGATGACCAAGGAAGCCCGTGTCCGCACAAATCCTGCGGACATCCCAGCGATCTCCGGATCGGTAAGATCGGACACAAAAGCCCCCTCCTCCGCTATCTCCCACTTTCATACACTCCCATTTGCCGTGCAAAGGTTCGATGCCAACTAAAGTTCTCCCTGACAAAATGAGCCGCTCGTACCCGGTCAGCGGGCTCCATGTGCCTCAATTTTCGCACCACCGCCATGGCCAATCCTTGGCTGGTTTTTTCTTCAGCCCAGCTGGCAAGGTCGGCCGCCTGCTCGTCCATGGCACCACCTCGAAAGGCCACCACCGGGAGACCGCAACCTTGGGCCTCCAGCAGGACAAGACCGAAGGTTTCCCAGCGTCCCGGATGGACCAGCAGATCCGCCGCCTGGTACCACTCCGCCAGTTCCCCGGGGCAGTGTAAAAAAGGAATGCGCCGCATCTGGGGGAGATGACGGGTGAACTTCATCACCTCTTCAGTCATTTGGCCATCTCCGATCATCACTCCCTGCCACGGTTCCGGATGGAGTTGGGAGATTTTCATCCAGCTCCGCAATAAGAGGGCCGTGTCTTTGTCTGGGGAAAACCGGCCGACATAAAGGAGAATCGGTTGATCGGTGGGTAGACCAAGTTTCCTGCGTATCTCCATGCGGTCATGGGTGGATTTGGATTGGAAGACTCCGCTGTCCACGCCCAGCGGAAGATGAACCAAACGACGAACGCCCCACCCGTCCAGCACCCTCATAAGGTGATGGCTTCCAACAAACACACCCTTGCCCCTGTCGGCGAGATTCCGCAGGTAATCCCCTGCCACCCTTTCCACCCATTTTCTGGCCCAGGTACCTGCAAATTTCAGCACGGTTCTCAGCATCGCATCAGGAAAATGGGAGTGATAGAACATGTAGAAGTCCGCTCCACGCCGGTTGGCCCAGTTGCGGGACAACATGGCCGCATGGTAGGGATCCCCTGCTTCGACGATGTCCGGTTTTTCCCGATAGAGGATCTGCAGCAAGGTGGGCAGATCGAGCATCCATCGGTAGCGGGACGTCCGGTTCACCAGCGGGCCCCGCACTTTCCAAACCTGGCCCCTTCCTGATTCCTCCTGCACCGTTCGGGCACCCGGAACGATCATTAAGTGCTCGTGCGGGGTTTGTTCAAGGATGTAGCGGCGCTTGGCCTGTAGGTAGGATTTCACCCCGCCTCCCAGGGGTGAATAAATTTGCGTCAGATCACAGATCTTCATCCAGAGGTTCCTTGATCATGCCCGTAACCCTGCTAAATAGGAAGTCTATGAGGCGGAACGATTTTCTACGCCTTTTGGCCCTGGCCGGTGCCGGTTGCGTGTCCCGCGGACGTGCCCAACCCAACACTGCCGCCATCGAGGGCGAGTTTGAGGTCAACCCCCACTTCATCAACAGCGGGCCGGGTTTTGGCAACCGTCTGGCCCTGACATTTGATGATGGCCCCACCCCCGGGGTAACCGAGCGGGTCCTGGCCGAGCTCTCGAAACGCAACCTGCATGCCACTTTCTTCCTCATCGGCTCCAAAGTGGACGCCGCACCGGATCTCGCCCGTCGACTCGTCGATGAGGGTCACGACGTGGCCAACCATTCCTACACGCACCCCCGGTTGGCCGGTATGCCGGATGCCGCAGTGGAGCAGCAGATCGCCCGCACGCAGGAATCTATCATCCGCGCGACCGGCGTGACCCCGGTCTGGTTTCGTCCTCCCTATGGTGCCTTCCGCCGTGAACAGGGACCGATCGCCTCGAAAATGGGACTGGGAGTGGCCTACTGGTCGGTCGACCCCAAGGATTGGTCACAACCGGGAAGCGCAGCCATTACCCAAAGGGTGCTGGCCGGAAGCCAGCCTGGTTCGATCATCCTTCTTCACGATCTGCACGCCCAGACGGCCGATGCCGTGCCCGCCATTTTTGACGGGCTGATCGAAAGGGCCTTTTTGCCGACCACTTTCCACAATTTTGTGGGAATGCCCTACGCCTGATCTTCGTTGCCTTTTAAGGTCTACTTCTGGCTTCCGCGCCAGATCGTGCCGGGAAGAATCTTGGCTTCCTTGCCCACCAGGCTTCCCGGATTAAGCACCGCATTGCATCCGATGGAGGCGCGGTCCCCCACCATTGCCCCGAACTTTCTCAAACCAGTCTCTACCACCTGCCCCCCAACGCGCACGCGGATGGACTGTCCATCCAGCCGGTAATTCGAGAGGATCACTCCCGCCCCTAGGTTGACCTCCCGGCCGACCACCGAATCCCCGACATAACTGAAATGCGAAACATGGGCTCCGGAAAGGAGAACGCAGTTTTTGAACTCACAACTGTTGCCCAGCACGCATCCGTCCCCGGCGATGACATTTTCCCGAATATACGCGCCATGGCGGATTTCACAGTTTTTTCCGATCCAGGCGGGGCCGCGGATGTACACACCGGGCTCAACAATCGTCCCTTCTCCGAGAAAAACATCATCACCGATGACCGGGTGACCGATCAGTTTGGCCTGCGACCCCTTCTTTAGGTTTTTTTGGAGATAGGAACCGATTCTGGGCAGGACTTCCCACGCTTGCTTTACCCCGGAAAAGAGAGCTTCATGATTCTGCCCCTTGAGGTCAAAAAAATCACCCAATGCGGTTCCCATCCAACCACCCTGCCCTCAGAAACGGAGTTACTCAAGCCTTGGGGCGTAGAGCCTCCCGGATGGCCTTCTGGGTGATCTCAAACTCCTGTGGACCGTGTGCCGCCGATAGAAAACATGTTTCAAACTGGGAGGGTGGAAAATAGACGCCGCCTTCCAACATCCGGTGGAAGAAAGTGCCGTACGCCCGGGTGTTGCATCGTTGGGCGTCTTGTAGATTCCTCACCGCAGATTCCGGCCCCTGAAAAAACAGGCAGAACATCGAGTCCAACCGCACCAGGGTGACCGGCGCACCCGCGGAGCGAATCTCATCACACACCATGTTCTCCAGGGTCCGACCAAGTTCCTCCAATCTCTCATAAACTCCGCCTTGGGCCAAAACCCTCATCTGGGCCAGACCGGCAGCCATCGCCACGGGATTTCCCGAAAGTGTTCCCGCCTGATAAACCGGTCCATCTGGAGCCAGATAATCCATCACCTCTCCCCTGCCCGCAAACGCGCCGACCGGCATGCCGCCTCCGATCACTTTGCCAAAGGCGCTGAGATCGGGACGGATTCCATACTTTCCCTGGGCTCCTCCGGGCCCGAGACGAAACCCGGTCATCACCTCGTCAAAGATCAACAGCACATGGTGCTTTTGCGTTAGCTCCCTCAAGGCCTGCAGATAACCCGGTTCAGGGAGGATCAGCCCAGCGTTGGCCGGCACCGGCTCCAGGAGTACAGCGGCAATCTCCTTAGCGTACATCTCAAACGCCGCCCGAACTGCCGGGAGGTCGTTAAAAGGCAAAACCAACGTGTCGAAAATCGCCCCCTCGGTTACGCCCGCACTATCCGGTCTACCGAGAGTCAGGGCGCCCGATCCCGCGGCAACCAGGAGGGCGTCGCTGTGGCCGTGATAACATCCCGAAAACTTGATGATTTTCTTTCGTCCGGTGTATCCCCTTGCCAGACGGATGCAGGACATGGTCGCCTCGGTCCCACTGTTGCAAAAGCGTACTTTCTCCAACGCGGGAACCATCCGGCGGATCATTTCCGCCAATTCCACTTCGCCTGCGTGGGGAGTGCCGAAACTTAGGCCCCGACCCACGGCCTCCCGAACCGCCTCCACCACCTCGGGATACGCATGCCCCAGGATCGCCGGTCCCCAACTGCCCACATAATCCACATAATCTCGTCCATCCACGTCATGGATCCTCGGACCCGATGCCGAGGCCATAAAAATAGGGGTTCCACCCACCGCCCGGAAAGCCCGCACCGGCGAATGAACTCCGCCCGGCGTGACTTTTTTTGCCAGCTCAAACAACTCTCTGGATTTTTTTCCGCCCCCTGATGACATTCCTCTCTTCTAGCTTCTACTATCCGCTTCTTCCATCCCCCATCTCAAGCTCAATTGGTCGCCACATCCTCTCTCGCGCGCCTCTCAGCTTCGACCAGACCCGTCCATGCTTTCCAATCTCCCCCCATCCATGCCAGGGCGTCGGCCTGGGCTTTTTGCAATAGCGGCAAATCGGATGGCAAGCGTGCGTGGCGGAATCTGGGCAACCCGCTTTGGTCGTCGCCCAGGATATCCCCGGGGCCCCTGATCCGGAAATCCTCCTCTGCAATTTTGAATCCATCCCGATTCTTGGCGAGGAATTCAAGTCGTTCACGGGCCAACGGCCCCCCGGATCTCTGGATCAGGACGCAGTTTCCATTCTTCCCCCCGCGACCGATCCGGCCGCGAAGTTGGTGCAGCTGGGACAAGCCCAGCCGGTCGGCATGGTCGATGATCATCCAATTAGCCTCCGGCACATCCACCCCGACCTCCACCACCGTGGTCGAGACCAGAACGGACACCGCCCCGGTCCGAAATCTTTCCAGCACCTCCAGCTTTTCCTCCTCTTTCATCCGGCCATGAAGAAGAGCAACCTTGGTTTTGCCCATCACCCCACACAACTGCTCGTAGGTTCTCTTGACCGAGGCCTCGTCAGACGGATCCCGGACCTCCTCCCCCAACCTCGGCACCACAACATAGATTCGGTCCCCCGCGACCACGCGTTCACGCAGGTGAGTCCATATTTTTTCCACCACCGTCCCGTCCCGCACATGGGTCTTTACCTCCCCTCTGCCCGGGGGCATTTCCTGGAGGACCGAGACATCGAGATCGCCATGTAGCAGCAGGTTGTAGGTCCTGGGAATGGGGGTCGCGGTCAGCACCAGCAAATCAGGCCGCTCACCCTTCGCCAAAAAGGCGGCCCTCTGTTTCACCCCGAACCTCTGTTGCTCGTCAATCACGCAGAGGGAGAGCCGGGCGAGACGGGCCTTCTCGGCAAAAAGGGCGTGGGTTCCCACCGTGATCCTTGGAAAAAGACCCGCCGGGCCCGGCTTGGAGTCCGACGTCCAGGTCACGATTTCCAACACCCCTTTGGGCAGGATTTTTCGTAAGGACTGGGCATGCTGTTCGACCAGGAGGGTGGTCGGCGCCATCAGGGCCACGTGGGATCCCCTTTCCAGTCCGCGCATCAGGGCATGCGCGGCAACCAGGGTCTTTCCCGATCCGACATCCCCCTGCAAAAGGCGGTGCATCGGCCGCGGGAGAGCCAAATCCCCGTCGATCTCTTCACAAACCTTGATCTGGTCAGAGGTCATTTTCCAGGGAAGCGAATCCCTCCACGAAGGCACCCAATCGCGTATTTTTTCCGGGCGCTCCAGATGGATCGCTTCCCGCGCCGCCCTCCTGACCTTCAGGGAAAACTGGATCCCTAAAAACTCCTCATAGGCCAACCGACGGCGAGCGATTTCTACCACCCTCAAACTTTCCGGAAAATGAAAGGTCTGCCAGGCCTGTTTCCGGCTCGGCATGTCCGGAACCGCCGGAAAAGCCTCCTTCACCGATAAGGGAAAGTTTTTGAAATAGTGATACAGGATCGAGCGGACCCGTCGTTGGTTGAGTCCCTCCGTCAGCGGATAGATTGGAACCACCCGATCGAGATGGATGCCCTCCTCCCGACCGGGTTCCAAAGTCTCGGTTTCGGGATGGGGCAGAACAAAGATCCCCTTTTTCTCCTCCATCCGGCCGTAGACTGCCACCCGCTTTCCCTCCGGAAATGCCCGGGCCATAAAGGGCAGATTGTAATAAACCAACCGCACGGGATCCCCTAAGACTTCATCCTTTTCCCCCACCGCCAAGTCCACCTCCACCATACAACGGCGCCCCCTCCACCGGTTGAGTTTGGAACGGGTCACCACCCCTTGAAAATGGACCGGGCCCTCAGGCAATCCCTCGCTTGGATGCCATCCTTTCCTGCGATCCTCATGCCGTCGCGGAAGATAGGAGGCCAACTCCTCCGGTCCGTTGAACCCCAGCTTCTCCGCCAATCCCTCTGCGGCCCTTAGGGCCCGGGCCTTTTCAGGGCTTAACGCCAGTCGGCCATCCGCCACCGGGGTCCATCCGTGTATTCGTCCCACTCCCAGGCTCCCGCCAGGTCAAAGACCGGCCGATCGGGGGGACGATGGGCAAAGTCAAAGCCGACCACCTCAAACTTGCGATCCCCTGCCTGGGCCCGGAACTTCAGGTGTCGCTCCGCGAAAACCCTTGGCGTTCCGGCCAACTGCACGCCCTCTAACTGGAAAACAGGTTCGGGGTTCCCTTTGCCGAACGGGGCCATCTCCCCCACCGCCCTTGCCATTTCCGGGGTCAGGTGTTCCGGACAAAGAATCATCTCGATGGCCAGGCTTCGCTCAAAGATCTCGGGCGCGACACTGCGCTCAAGCCAGGCTCCCAGAACATGGCGAAACTCCTCCACGCGGTCGGCCTCAATCACGATTCCCGCCGCCCCCTCGTGTCCGCCGAAACCCTTCAAACATGGGCTGCAGGCCCGCAGAGCATCCATCAGCGATAAACCGGGCAAACCCCGGCCACTCCCTTTTCCGTCTCCGCCCTCCCCCAATGCGATGACAAAACTGGGTCGATGAAACTTCCGGACCAAACGAGCCGCCACGATCCCCACAACCCCGGGATGCCACCGATTGCTGGCCGCCACCAGACCCAGACCACCGGGTTGATCCCCGACCTGTTCCTCCGCCTCTTGCAACGCCACGGCCTCCAGTTCCTGTCTCTTCCGGTTTTGTAGATCCAATTCCCTGGCCAATCGCGCCGTCTCCGTGGTGTCCTGGCTCAGCAGAAGATCCAACCCCGCCTTCGGTTCCCCCACCCTTCCGCCCGCATTGATCCTCGGGCCCAACTGGAAACCCAGGGTGAAAGGGGTCGGGGCCCTCGCACTGGCACCACTCACCTCCATCAATCGCCGCAAACCCGGATGGGAAGTTTGCGCCAGCCGTTTCAATCCCTCGCGAACAAAAATCCTGTTATCGCCATCCAAGGGGACGAGGTCAGCCACCGTGGCCAACGCCACCAAATCAAGAACACTCCGCAAATCGAACCTCTCCCTTGCTCCGTCCGCTTTCAGGTAGGCATGGCACAATTTAAAAACCAGCCCCGCCGTGCAGAGATGAAGGTGCTTGCCGCCTTTTTGAGGGTTGACCATTGCTTCAGCCTGCGCGGTCTCCCCCAGTTGATGATGGTCGACAATCAACACTTCCATGCCGCCCGACCTGATTTTCTCCACTTCGCTGCGACTGTTGGTGCCGCAATCCAGGGCGATAAAGAGCCCGGGCTTTGACCCGCTGCTCAAGGCCCGCTCCACCCCTGCCGCGGTCAGGCCGTATCCCTCCGTCTTTCTGTCCGGTATAAAGTGGCGAACCTCCCCGGCCCCCAGGGCCTGAAGAAAGAGGCGCAAAATCGTCGCACTGACGATCCCGTCCACATCGTAATCGGAATAAATCAGAATTCCGCTCTTTTGATTCAAATGGGCCCGCAATAGGGCGATTCCCTCCGGCATTCCGGAGATCTCCTCCGGTGCGCACAGGTGAGCCAATCGTGGCCGTAGAAAATACTCCCTCGCCTCGTTGGATCCCAACCCTCTCCGGCCGAGCAAGATTTCCAGAACTTCACCAGGAGAAGCCTCCCGCTCCGCCTGACATGGAGATCCGGTCCAACGCATACCTATGGGATAACAAACCGCGTGCGACCCTCAAGACGTTCCGTTGATTTTTTACCCCGATTTAGCATCAATCCTACCACCCCTTTCACCTACCCCTTAAGGCCTCACGCCAAGCGCTAAGGCCGCATTCTGCCAACCCTAGGCGGCTACTTTTTTCTACTACCCGCCAACAAAGCGATGGGGCTGGCGATAAAAATCGAGGAGTAGGTTCCCACCACGATCCCGATCAGGAGAATCAGGGCAAAGTCGTTGATCACCCTTCCTCCAAAGAGAAAGAGAACCAGGACCGCCAAAAAGGTCGTGCCCGAGGTCAATAGCGTACGGCTCAGCGTCTGGTTGATCGCCAGATTCATCGCCGCCTCGCGGTTTCCGTGGAGACCGCCGCGGAAGGTTTCGCGGATCCGGTCAAAGATCACGATGGTGTCATTGATCGAATACCCGGCCACCGCCAGGATCGCCCCGACCATCGGCAACGAAAGCTCCCGTCCCAATAGGACAAAGACCCCCAAGCTGATGAAAACGTCGTGCACCAGGGCGACAATCGCCCCCAAGGCAAAGGAGCTTTCAAAACGCCACGTGGTGTAGAAGAAAATCGCGATCACGCCAAGGACGAGCGCGACGACGGCTTTCCTCTGCAGTTCGGCGCCCACCACCCCGGCCACTTTATCCAACTGCAGTTGTTGGAATCCGGCTTGGGGAAAATCCTGGTTAAGTTTTTGCCCCGCCTTCTCGCCATTCCCGAAAGCCGTGCGCAAAGAGAGCACCTCCTCGCCACCAACGGGGCTTCGCTGGTACTGGGCCACCTCGGCCAAACTCCCCAATGAGGCACGGATCTGGCCGTCATCGATCTTTTGCGAGAATTTGAAAGTCACCAGATCACCACCGGTGAAATCCACCCCCAGGGCTTTTTGCCCGCGGACTCCCGCGGCAACGATTCCGGCGCCCAGCAATAGTCCGGAAAGGGCGAAGGCCGGTCCCTTCCATTTCAAGAAATTGAATTTCGCATCGCTCAGGAACTGCATCATGTGTAGGGCCGATTTTCCGCCGATCTGCGAAACCCACTCCGATCCGGTGCGGCTGACAATCAGGGCGGCAAACAGGCTGGAGAATATTCCCAGGCAAAGCACGGTGGCAAAACCCTGCACCGGTCCGGATCCCTGCCAAAAGAGGAGTGCGGCGGCAATCACCGTGGTCACGTTGGCGTCCAGGATGGAGCTGAAGGCACGGCGGAATCCGGATTCAACCGACTCCAGCGCGGTGCGGTGGTGGGTCAACTCCTCGCGGATGCGTTCAAAAACCAGCACGTTCGCATCCACCCCGATGCCGATGGTCAAAATCAACCCGGCCAATCCGGGCAAAGTCAGGGTAAAGCCGAACTGCGCCAGAAGCCCGAGCAGGATCAGCATGTTGATCACCAGTCCGAAGACGGAGACCAAACCGAGCCAACGGTAGTAGATCAAGGCAAACAGTCCGACCGCCACAATGCTGACCCAGCCGGCAAAGAAACCGCTCCGCACCGAACTGGCTCCCAGGCTTGGATCCACTCCCCGCTCATCCACGATCGAAACCGGGTTTTCCAACGGATTCTTCAGCACGCTAGCCAATTCCTCCGCCTCGGTCGGTGACATGTTGCCGCCGGAGATTTCGCAGCTTCCGTAAATCGCGCTGCGGATCACCGGCGCGGAGTAAACCTCCCCGTCCAGGATGATGGCCATCCGTTTTCCGATGTTCTGTTCCGTCAGGTGCCCGAATTTCTCACGGCCTTCGGTGTTGAATTCTATGATCACCACCGCCCGCCCCAGTTGGTCGACGCTCCGGAAGGCGTTGGCCACGCTCTTCCCGGAAATTTCCGATCGGCGTTTGACCACGATGGGGGTCTCCGTGACCTTCCCGTTGGCCTGACGGTCGCGCAGTTTGAGAACCTGGTAGTCCACCGGAATCTGGCCGGGGGACGCCTTTCCGGAATCTGTCAGTCGTTCGCTCTCGGGATGAACCATCGCGAATTCGAGCTTGGCCACCCGCTCCAACTGGTGTCGGTACGAGGTTTTGTCAGCCTCGCTGACCCCGGGGATCTGGACGATGATCCGCTTCTCCCCGACCGGCTGGATCACCGGCTCCGCCACGCCCACAGAATCCACCCTTTTGCGGATGACCTCCACCGCCTGGTCCAGGGAACTCCGGGTGGTGTTGCCCGCCAACTCCAGAAGGAACTGGGTTCCCCCGCGCAGATCCAAGCCGGGCTTGATCGTCACCTTCCATTGGCCGCTGCCATCCTTTTTGAAGAGCGAGCTAAGGCAGAGGGCGCTCAGCGCCAAGGTCAGGGCGATGCTCAGTTTGATCCGCTTGCGGCTGTCACCCGCCAGGAAGTAACCGATGAAGAGAACGAAAAACGCGATACTGAGACCGAATTGCAGGGCGATCATGGTCGGGAACCCTCCTTAAGAGGCCGTTTTCTCCTCGGCCTGTTTCTCCACGCTAGTGATGCTGGAGCGCAAAACCTCGATCTTCACGTTGTCCGCCACTTTCAGGACCACCACCTGGTCTTTCAGGTTGGCCACCGTTCCGCAAATTCCCCCGGCCGCCACCACCCGGTCCCCGGTCTTCACGGCTGAGATCAGCTTCTCCTGCTCCTTCTGACGCCTCATTTGCGGACGCAGGAGAACGAAATACATGAGAGCGAAAAGAACGACGAGGGGCAGCAGCTGAACCCAGGCAGGGGGTGCGCTGCCGTCGGCGGGAGGCGGAGCCATCAGCAAGGGCCATCCATTCAGCCAAATTGTCTCAATCCTCATCTGTTTCCTGCTCCTTTTCTTTTCCGCCTCTCCGGTACCTTCCAACAAATTCGCAGGACCACTCGTCCCAGCGTTTTGCCAGAATCGCCGCCCGGGCCTGCCGGACGGTCTCAAGGTAGAAGTGGAGATTATGCAGGGAAATCAGCCTTAATCCCAGCAGTTCCTCCGCCTTGATCAAATGTTGGATATAGGCGCGACTGAACCGCGCACAAGTATAACAGCCACAACCATTCACGATCGGCTTCTCATCTCTGGTCCAGGTCGGCTTGCGCACCGATTCCGGCCCGGTCTCCGTGCAGGCTGTCCCGTTCCTCGCCACACGGGTGGGCAGAACACAGTCGAACATGTCGATTCCTTTTCCGATCATCCGGACGATCTGATCGGGGTGCCCTAATCCCATGACATAACGCGGACGATCCGCCGGAAGATGGGGTTCACTATGATCGATGGCCGCCATCATCAGGTTTTCCGGTTCCCCCACGCTGACCCCGCCCACGGCGTACCCGTCGAAACCGATTTCCTGCAGGGCCTCCAGGCTTTTTCGGCGCAGGTCTGCATGATCGCCGCCCTGCCCGATTCCAAAAAGCAGCTGGTTTGTCCCCAACGACAGTTGTTCCTCCCGGCAAACCTTCGCCCACCGCAAGGTCCTCGCCAGGCTCTCTTCCATCTGTGCCCTCTCGCACGGCCAGGGTGGGCACTCGTCAAACGCCATCATGATGTCCGAACCGAGGACATGCTGGGCCCGGATCGCCTCACGCGGACCGAGGAAAAACTTTTTCCCGTCGACATGACTGGAAAACGTCACCCCCTCCTCCGCCACCTCGCGGATTTTCGCCAGGCTGAAAACCTGGAATCCCCCGCTGTCCGTCAGGATGGGGCCGTTCCAGCCCATGAACTTGTGCAGCCCCCCCATCTCCCGGATGACCTCCAATCCGGGCCGGACCACCAGATGGTAGGTGTTTCCCAGAATGATTGGGGCCTCCATTTCAATCAACTCGTCAGGGCTCACTCCCTTGACCGAGGCCTGTGTTCCCACCGGCATGAAAGTCGGTGTCGGCACCTCCCCGTGCAACGTTCTCACCCGGCCCGCCCGGGCTTTGCCGTCCGTCTTCTCGAGCTGAAAAACCTCTTCCGCCCTTTTCAAGGGACCAACACCTCGATGCCGTGATGGATCAGGCGGAAATCCACCGGCGTCTCCCCGCAATACTCCCCGTCAACCTCCAGGGCGATGCGATCATCCGACGCCACCTTCAGGCCGGGCACCTGGAGATACGTCACCTCCGGCAGGGAATCGGGGCCGCCCAACAAAACCGCCTGAAGATACCAAAGGAGATCCAACGGTCCGGATTTCGGAAAAACGCACACGTCCAGCAGTCCGTCGGCCATGTCCGCCTTGGGAAAAAACTGGAAGGGCCCTCCATAGTGACGCCCATTTCCGATCAGGACCATGGCTCCCTTGATTTCCCCCCTCCCCTCAACTTCCACCCTCAACACTGGAGCGGGGGCCACCATCAGCTGGGCGGCCGTTAGGAGATAGCTCCACGGACCCCAGGCCCGTTTCGCATCCGGGTGGGTTCGGCGGACCGTCTCGGCGTCCAATCCCACCCCGGCGAGCTGAATAAACCTGCGCGCGTTGGCCATTCCCAGGTCCAATTTCTTCCGTTTGCCGGCCCGGATGATTTCCAGCGCCTTGTCCAGTCTGGAGGGAATTCCCAACTCCATGGCCAGCACGTTCATCGTTCCCACCGGCAAAACTCCCAGTGTGCATTTCTCCGGATCCAATCC
>RHAF01000141.1 GCA_010028775.1 Verrucomicrobiota bacterium
TTCTCCAAAAGTTGTGCGATGGGCATAAATTCTGTATGGCTCCGTGTGGTGATCACGATTTCTTCCATGGCTGAGGGCATATGATAGTCGTAACAGGCGGAACCGGCTTTGTCGGGCGGGAAATTTGCCGTCGTCTGACCTCCGAGGGATTGGCTGTCCGGGCCGTGGCCCGCACGCCTCCCCGACAACCCCTCCCTGCCGGGGTGGAGTTTTTTCCCGGGGATGTGAGCCAGCCCGACACCCTTCGCATGGCGTTTCGCGGGGCCAAGGCGGTGATTCACACCGTGGGCATCATCCGGGAGCATCCGAACCAGACGTTTGAGCAGATCCATGTTCGCGGCACCGCCCACGTGGTGGCCGCCGCGCAGAACGCCGGGGTGCCCCGCTACCTGCATCTCAGCGCCTTGGGCACCCGTCCCGGGGCGGCCTCGCGGTACCACCAGACCAAATGGGCCGCCGAGGAACTCGTTCGTTCCAGCGGCCTGGCCTACACCCTCTTCCGACCCTCGCTAATCTATGGAAAAGGCGATGCCTTCACCAACCATCTCGCCTCCCTGATGCGTCCGCCGCTCTCTTGGTTTTCCGGCGGGTTTGTTCCCATTCCGGGCGGCGAAGAGGTCATCCTGCAACCCGTGGCGGTCGGTGAAGTCGCCGAAGCCGTGGTCCGCTCCCTTGGTCAGACGGCCGCCGTGGGACAAACCTTTGACCTCTGCGGGAAGCCCGTCTCGCTGAAGGATCTGAGTTTGGCCATTGCCCAAGCCATGGGTCGCTTTCCCACGTGGGTGGAGCAACCGCCCGATGTGATTCTTGCCATGATCCCCTGGCTATGGCTTCGGGCCTCCAAACCGGTTCTTTTTCCCGTCCCCCTTAAACTCTGCCGGATCGCTGCCGCGATGCTGGAAAGATTTCTCCCCCAACCTCCCCTGACCACCGACCAGGTCACCATGCTGGAAGAGGGGTCATGCGGGGACTCCACTCCCGTCGAAACTCTTTTGGGATTTCACCCGGTGGGTTTGCGTGAAGGGTTGGCGACGTATCTCGCGCCCCGGGCAGGTGGCCGGGAGGACCGTCGGGCGTGAGCGAAGCCGCCCGCACCAGCCGGATCCGCCGGGTCCTGCTAGTGGCCCTGACGGTCAACGCCATCCTGGCGGCTCTCAAATTCGGCATCGGCTGGAAGCTGGGAAGTCTGGGGGTTCTTTCCGATGCGGTACATTCCCTCCTCGATGGAGCCGCCAGCGTCATCGCCCTGATCGGCATCACCGCCGCCGCCCGTCCCCCCGATTCCGACCATCCCTATGGCCACCGCAAATTTGAAATCCTCACCACGATCATCGTGGCCGGTCTTCTCTTTCTCAGTGCCTGGGAAATTCTGGGCGCCGCGGTTCATCGGTTGATGCACCGGGGCCCCGCCCCGGATTTCAGCTGGTGGGGCATGGGGCTCCTGACCCTGGGCCTGTTGGCCAGCTCCATTCTTTCCTCTTGGGAAAAACGCGCCGGGCTGGAGGTTTCCAGTCCGTTGCTCCTGGCCGACGCGGCTCACACCCGGACGGATGTCTACTCCTCCATCCTCGCCATCGCGGCGGTGGGGAGCGGAAAAATCGGCCTGGACTGGCTCGATCCGCTGCTGGCCATCGGCATCGTGCTGTTCCTCGGCCGCGCCATTTACGAAATTTTTCTCGAAGGGGTGAAGGTGGTGTCCGACGCCACCCGGCTGGATCCCGAATTGATCCGCTCGGTGGCGGAGGATGTGGACGGGGTGCGTGGCGCCCACGCCATCCGCTCCCACGGCATGACCAACGACATCCACATCGACCTTCATATCCAAGTGGAGGAGGAGTTGACCACGCGGCAGGTGTTTGAAATCGAGAACCGCGTGACGGAAGCCCTCCGGCAGAAGTTTCCCGGGGTGACCCACGTCGCCCTGCGGCACGAACCGCGTGGCACTCCCCCGGAAGCGGATGCCTGATCTTTCCCTGACCCGTCGCCTGTTGGAAGAGGGCTTGGGAAGCCAACGGTGGAGCGGGTACACCCTTGCCGGATTCCACCGCGGCCAGCCGTTCACCCTTTCCGGAGGAAACGTAACTCGCCCAGAGGCCT
>RHAF01000142.1 GCA_010028775.1 Verrucomicrobiota bacterium
ATTGGGAAGAGGGAATGCCAAGGGAGAGAAGTTGCAAAAATGGATACGGCGGGCCGGGGAGGCCACTTTGGGAAGTTCCGGTTGGCCTCAGTTAAGGCGATTGGTGGCTTTGACTTTGGAGGAGACCCGTCCCGAGGTGGTGGTTTTTTTCAACCCGGCGGTTGGGCTGGCTCTACAGGAGCGGGTGCAGGATCGGACTGAAGCCGGGTTCCAACGGGTGGGCGTGGTGCCGGAGGCGGAGGATCTTCCCGGATGGGACGGCGTGCCGGCGGATCTTCTCTGGGTGGCGGATGAGGGATCGGCCAAAGAGTTGAAAGAGAAAAATCCCAGAGTGGGAGAAGTGGTGGCCGGGGGATGGCCCGTGCGGGCGGATTTTGTCCCTTCCAAGGAGAAGAGGAGCCTAAACAGGAAGATCCTTTATCTGGTCAATTCACGCAGAAAAAAATCCCACCGAACAATTGAGCGTCTGCTGGAAATTGAGGGGTTGGAACTGACGGTGGTGGTGGGCAAAGAGGAAGGGCTCAAGCACAGTCTTCGCAAGGGGTTTTCTGAACAGAAAGACAGGGTGCAAATTCTGGGTTGGGTGAAAAATCTGGCGGGATTGGTCCGAGATCATGATCTGGTGGTGACCAAGCCAGGAACGATCAGTGTGCGGGAGATTCTGGCCGCGGGACGGCCGGTGGTTTTGGTGGAGGGAGGAAAAGGCGCGGAAAAGCGCAAGGGAATGTGCCGGCTGGTCGTGAGGGTCGCTTGTGGGGCCTTGGCGGATTCCCCGAAAGAGATTGCTGCCAGAGTCAAGGCAGCCTGGCAGGGGGGTGGAGTGGGTTTGCGGGAGTGGACTCGTCGGGCTCAACGCGAGGCGGAGCGGGTCCAGGGGGCGGCGGACCGGCTGGCAGAACGGATTCTCCGGATGGCGAGAAGCGCCGATTCGGTGGAGCGGGTTCCGGAACTCCGGCTGCTTCCCGGCGTACCGACCGGTCGCAAGGGTCTCCTCATGGTGGATCTACACACCCATTCCATTTTTTCCGATGGGCGGCTGACCCTGCGGGAGTTGGTCGATTTTTATGGTCGAAGGGGCTTTGATGCTATGGCGGTCACCGATCATCTGGTGGATCGGCGGCGGTTGTTGGGCCGGTTGGCCAACATGACCGGACTGGTGCTGACCCTCGACGATCTACCAGAATATTTCCGGGCTCTGGCCGAGGAAAAGAATCGAGCGTGGACCAAATACCGGATGATTCTGTTTCCAGGGCTGGAATTCAACCATGACGGTCTGACGGCCAAGGGATCGGCCCACCTTTTGGGCGTGGACCTGCAGGAGCCGATCGATCCGGCATTAACTTTAAAAGAGATCTGCCATGAGGTGAGGCAGCAGGGTGGACTGACCATTGCCGCCCACCCGCATCACATGAGCTCCGCTTGGGGTAAGGACACCCTCTATTTGTGGAGTCGGCAGGATGAATTCCGACCCTTGATCGATGCGTGGGAAATTGGGAATCGGGACGATCTCTTTAATCCGGTCGGGCTGAAACGGATGCCTTTCATCGCGGGAAGCGATTTTCACAAGCCGAAGCATCTGACGAGCTGGAAGACCCTGCTCTGGTGCGAAAAGGATCCCGAAGCGATCAAGGAGTGCATCCGGCAAAATAAGGATGTCTCGATCACTCTGTACCGGGACCACCGTTTTGCCGGGGAGGTGTTGGAGCGGGAGGAAAAGAAACGGAGGGCGGAGAACGTTTGAGTCAGGCGCGTCTCCGACGCAGGGCCATGGCTCCTGCGAGCGTTAAACCAAGGAGACTGGTCGTTGAGGGTTCTGGAACCATGGTCACACTGAGCACGGTACCGCTCGTGGTGCCGGTATCAAAGGAGGAGTTGGTCTGATTGGTGTTGCCGAAGATCACGCGGTCGGCCGCATCGGGTGAGATAAGACTATAACTGACGCTGTTATAAAAAAAGGAACCGTTGGCATCCACGACGTAGTAACTTTTCGTGGCGGAAGCGAGAAGGGAAGCGATGTCAAAATTGATGCTATCCACAT
>RHAF01000143.1 GCA_010028775.1 Verrucomicrobiota bacterium
GCCGCGCCTTCACCCTCGCCATGGACAAGGAGGCCATCACCGAAAGAGTCACCCGGGGCGGCGAACCCATCGCCCAGGCCCTGACCCCGCGAGGGATCAACGGATATCAGCCGCCCGAGGGATTGCCGCGGGATGTAGAGACCGCGCGTGGTCTTCTCCGTCAAGCGGGCTACCCGGATGGCCGGGGATTCCCAAGGGTCTCGATTCTCTACAACAAATCGGAGCTGAACGAGCAGATTGCGGTGGAAATCCAGGCTCAATGGAAACGGGAACTTGGGATCGATGTGGATCTCCGTAACCAGGAATGGGCCACCTACCTTCGCTCCCTCGATGCCCTTGATTTCGATATCGCAAGATCCAGTTGGGTGGGCGACTACGACGATCCCAACACCTTCCTCGACTGCTTCGTCACTGGTCGGGGCAACAACCGCACCGGCTGGTCCGACCCGAATTACGATTCCCTCCTCGCCACCGCTTTGGCTGAACCCGTTTCAGCCAAACGTTTCCAACTACTGCAAAAAGCTGAAACCCTGCTTGTGACCCAGGCCCTACCCATCCTCCCCATCTATCATTTTGTGGGATGCCTCATGTTTGATCCCGATCAATGGCAGGGCCTCATGCCCAACCTGCTTGATGAACACCCCTTTTCCGAAATATCCCGCCGCCAACCCAAGTCTTCAAAATAACTCCATCTTCGTCCTAATCTTCATCTAACTCTCATGCTCACCTTCCTCTCCCGCCGCTTCATATCCTTTATTCCCGTGGTTCTGGCCGTTGTGGCCCTCTGCTTTCTCCTCGTACGGATTGCCCCGGGATCTCCTTTCAGCTCGGAAAGGGCCCTGGATCCCGTGACACGGCAAAACCTCGAGGCGAAATACGGGCTTTCGGGCTCCCTTCCGTCCCAGATCTTCCGCTATTCCGCCAATGTGCTTCGGGGGGAACTGGGCGAATCCCTGAAATTCCGGGGTCGGACCGTAACCGAGATCATCGGCCAATCCCTACCGCGGTCCCTTCTCCTCGGATCCATCTCTTTCGCCTTGGCCTTGGGTTTGGGAATTCCCCTGGGGGCGTGGGCTGCCGCCCGCCATGGCAAGCTGGCCGACACTTGGCTAAACAGCCTTGCGCTCCTCACCCTCTCGATCCCCACCTTTGTTTTGGCCCCTATGTCCGTCCTGCTTTTCGCCTTTGGTCTTCATTGGTTTCCCCCGGCCGGATGGGGCACCCTCGCCCAGCTTTTTCTGCCCTCCGTTTGCCTCGCGGTTCCGTTTGTCGGCGCCTGCGCCCGGTTGACCCGCTCGGGCCTTCTCCAAACCCTCCAATCCGATTACATCCGCACCGCCCGCTCCAAGGGGGTGACAGAGTCCAAGTTGGTTCTTCTTCACGCCCTCCGCCCCGCCCTTTTGCCCCTGGTGGCCTATGCCGGTCCCCTGGCCGCCAATATTCTTACGGGCAGCTTGGTGGTCGAGGAGGTTTTTGCCATCCCCGGAATGGGACAATTTTTCGTCAACGGGGTTATCAACCGTGACGTCTTTCTCGTTTCCGGGGTTGTCCTCGTCTACTGCCTGCTCCTTCTGCTTTTCAATCTGGTTGCCGATTGGCTGACCGCCCTGCTGGATCCCAGGATCCGCCTCGCCTGATGAAAAGACCCCTGCTCACCGTTGGCTTGGTTCTCCTCGCCCTCATTCTGGCCTCTTCCATCCTGGGCCCCGTTCTCAGTCCCCACGGCGTGGGCGAACTCACCGCCCAACGGCTCTCACCCCCCAGCACCCAACACTGGCTTGGCACCGACCTTCATGGGCGCGATCTGCTCACCCGTCTTCTCTACGGTGCCCGGATCTCCCTTTTGGTGGGCTTCGTCGGTGCCACTATCAGTCTGGTGATCGGAGTCGTCTACGGCATGGTCGCTGGATATTTCGGCGGTCGCTTGGACAACCTCATGATGCGTGGGGTCGACATTCTTTATGCCCTGCCCCGCATCGTTTTGGTCATCGTCCTGATCAGCCTTTTCGA
>RHAF01000144.1 GCA_010028775.1 Verrucomicrobiota bacterium
CGGAACGGATGAAACTTGAGGTAGAGGACCTCGAGGGTGAGTTTGGTTTGTGGAAGATGGGCGTGGCTTTGAATTTCCGCCAACGCGGAGGGAGATTTGATTTGTCCCGATGTCGGGGCCCACGGGGTTCCGGAGGGAGAGTCCTCGGGGGGCGGGATCATTCGCAAGGCGTCTCCTGAGAGGATGGATTGAAGCAGGCCCACGCGAAGAATGACGTTCTGGGCGGCGGCGGCCACCAGGGGGACCGAGTCGCGCGAGCCGGAGGCGCGGGCGGATTCGGCCACCGCGGCCAGTTGGGCCAGGCGGGGCAAAGCAAGGAGACGCCGGAGGGAAAACAGGCGAGTGTGCTCCGTAAGTCCGAGTTCCCGGCGGAGGGCGGGATCCTCGACCAGGAGAATCGGCTCCTCGTCCCAGCCGGCGGGCTCCATCCAGAGCGAGAGGATCAGCTGCCGGGCGCCCACCTTGCCCAGATCGGAAATTTGGACAGAGGTCCGGCCCGTGAGGGTGGTGGCAATCTCTTGGGCGAAGGAGAGGAAAGGTTTGATGCGTCCTCGGTGTTGAACCGCAAGAGAGTCAAAAGAGGCATCGTTGGGCACCAGCGAGGCCTCGGTTTGGGCGGCCCGAACAGGAAAGCCGGACAGCAGCACGAAAGAGAGAAGAAGGATTCGGTTCATGAGGAGGGAATGGAATCGCGACGAAGATAGAACATGGAGAAGATTCCGACCACCATCAGAAGTGAGCCGCTCCACTTCAAAAGCCAACCGGGATCATGAAGAACCTGGAGGGTGGTGCGGTTCAGATTTTGCGGATCCCAGCCGGCTTGGGAAAATTTGTAGGAAAGTCCGGTGATCTGGGGAAGAAGCCCGGGCGGGTAGGTGGCGGGTTGGTTCATTTCCAGTTGTGCGGGAACGTTCTGGTTTTTCTTTTCGTCCGAAAATGTGACGGTGGCACGGAAGTTGGCGGGCTCATCGGTGCCGGGATCACGCGGCACCTCGAAGGTGTCGAGACGGATGGTGAAAGGGAGGGGCTGGAGTTCGAGTCCAAATCCAATCCGGGAGGCAACTTCCCCCACCTGCAGGACAGTAGAGGACCCAGAGGCAATCCAAAAGGCGGGACCTTCGCGTCCATCGCCCGTTCGGAGATGGGCATGAATGGCGGGACGACCCGGCTGAGTGGAGGATTTTTCTTCCGGAACGGTGATGGTCTCGATCCGGCCCTTGGGCTCCCAAGTCAAAAACTTGGCTGACCACCCCCGCCAACCGGGCGAGAAGACATCTCCCGGGCGAATCACCCCGTTGACGGACGGACCCGAGGCAGGAATACCGAGATAGTTCAGGGAGTCGGGGGTCGGACCGGGAGCAAGCAGAAGGCGGGAGGGAGTGGAGGGTTCGATGCGTGTGCCCTCGAGCATGACGAGAATGGCGGGGTTATCGGGGCGATCCCCGTCGGTGGTGGGTTGGCCTTCCCGGAGAATCAGGTTGGGCCAGTAGCGGGCGACCAAAATTTTTGTGCCGGACGGATCATCCAAGGTGCGGTTGAGGAGATCCTTGAGGCGGTAGACTTCTCCCGAGCCATCGGGCCGGAGGATCTCCACTTCCAGCGGATCCCCGTCCCGACGGGATCCCAGAAAGAAGCGGAATCCGCCGGGAGATCCGGTGGTGTTGTGAACGATCGGCTGCGAGGGTTCGTGCGCGAGGATCATCTGTGTCTCGCGGTAGGTGGGGGCGGCGGCCGGGCTTGGGTCCTTCGGGAGAGAGGGAAGAAATTCCACTTTGGTTTGAGCACCCAAGTCCGCACGGGAATCGGCGGGGGAACCTAAAGCGAGGGAGAGAAGAATCGGTTCGGGGCCGAAGGGTCCGGTCAGTTCCAAGGTGCATCCGGGCCCCGAGGCGGAGGAGTCGGCAACCAGGGTTGTTTTTTCCGTGGAGCGGGGAGTGTATCCGTCGATGACCAGTTGAGTGTCGGAGCCCGGAAGAGGGAG
>RHAF01000145.1 GCA_010028775.1 Verrucomicrobiota bacterium
GGATTCTTTTTCTCGGGGGCCTTTCCCTCCAGGCGGCGACGGGAAGTGGCGAGGGGAAAAGCGTCCTGGTGCGGGTGGAGGCGGCGGATCGGGCGGAGGCGTTGAGGGTGGCGACGGCTTCCGCGGCGGCGGTCGATCTCTTCGATGAGCTGACCAATGCCCGTCTCGTCAAGCCTCTGGAAATTCGGGGGCAACTAGGACCGGATGGTCCGGTTCCGCCCGTCCTTCGTTGGGATTCCTCCCGACGCTGTCGCATCGAGGGAAATCCCCAGGGCGAGGATTTCCCTGCCTCTTGGATCGCGACCGTGTTATCTGCCCGCATTGGTGCGGCCGCGGAAAAAAGGAAAGGCGCGGGTTCATTCCGTTGGCTGGCCGAGGGCTGCACGGGCAAGGCGGTCCCCGAGGATGAGTCCGTGAGGGCCAGGGTGGCGGCCCGACTGGCGCAGACCGATGAGGCCAGTCTAAGCCGGATCCAGGCTTGGCCCGGGGAGGGGCGGTTGGCTCCCGATCTTCTTACGCGCGAGGCAAGGCGTCTTTTGGCTTCCCGGCTTTTTTCCCGGGCGATCGCCGTGGCCAACCGGATCCGTCTGCAGGAGTGGGTGGCGGTGGGTTGTCCGGAAAAATTCTGGTCGGATTCCCGCGAGGAGGAAGAGGCCTGGCGGCGAAGCCTGACCGAGCCGGACTTGCGTAGCGGCACCACTCCGCAAACCCCGGAAGAAACCTTGGCCAAGCTCCGCAATTTGGCGGCGCAAGTGGCCAAAGTAGGCGTGCGCGGGAACGTTCCCACGGAGGCGCTTTCCATGGACCTGGTCAAACTGGAGGCCACGGCGGATCCCTTTCTCCGTCCGGCCATTTTCCGGTATCGTCAGGCGTTGAAAACGGAAAAGAGCGAGGAGGATACCCAGACTCAGGCCGCCGCCTTGCGTGAGGCGGATGATGCGGTGAGCCGGTGGAGGGAGATGAGGAACCGCGCCAACGAGCTTTTGGACTGGTACGAGTTGAATGTGCCGGATGCCCGCTTGGGGCCGGCGTTATGGCAATGGGAAAAGGGACTGAAACCTCCCGAAAAGAAGGGAGGGCGACCGACGGGATTCGAACCCGCGACAGCCAGAACCACAATCTGGAGTTCTACCAACTGAACTACGGCCGCCATCGATGAGCTCAATAAAGATAAACCCAGAAGCAACCGGAGCCAAGCCCGGCGCGGTTCGCGTGGTCGCGATCACAGGAACGATCGCGGCAGGCAAATCCACGCTGGGCCGGATGCTCGAGGAGATGGGATGGAAGGTGATCGATGCCGATGAGATCGTACACCGGCTCTACGAGCGTGGGGCGGAGGGATACCGAAAACTGGTTGACGCTCTAGGGGTGGGCGTTTTATCGTATTCGAAAGATTTGGACCGCGGGTTGTTGGCCGCGGCGATGATTCGGGATCCCTCCGTAACCGCCACCGTCAACCACCTGATCCATCCTCTCGTCCGTGAAATCTGGAAACACGAAGTTCAAGCAAGCCTGCGTCTCCACCCTCAACGTCCGGTGGCCGTGGTCATCCCACTGCTGTTTGAGACAGGGGCGGAGGAGGCTTTTGATCTCCGGGTCATGGTCGGATGTCGGGCCTCGGTTTCGCGGCAGCGTCTGCGGGAGCGGGGGCTAACCCCGGAAGCGGCGGATTTCTGGCTCGGGCAACAGTGGACGGTGGAGGAAAAAATCCAGAGGTGTGAAAAAATTTTGTGGAATGAAGGAAGTTTGGAACTGCTTCGCGACCAAGCGAAGCGTCTGGCTGGCCCCGCGCGGGGCTGAAGACGCGCTCGCGGTCTGCGGGGCAAGAGCGGGAGAACCATGAACGGAGAAGGACCAGAACAGGGAAACCAGGATTACGGCCGTCAGGGCGGGGGAGACTTCGGTCCACGCAATGATTATGGACGGCAACGATTTTTTCGTCGTCATCGGG
>RHAF01000146.1 GCA_010028775.1 Verrucomicrobiota bacterium
GACTTCCTCGACCGGCATGGCCTCGATCCGGATATCCTCCAAACCCGGAAGATCCAGCGCCCGACGACTGATCTCCGTGACCCGCGCCGGTGGAACTCTCAATCGCACGGTGGCGGCATCCCGCGAAACCGGCTCTCCCCACTCCTCACCCCGGAGTTCCGGGGGAGGACCGGCAAACCTCAGCACAATCTCCTTCCGGTCGGAAAAACTTTGCAGGATTCCCTCCCACGACCCGTCGTGGATGATCCGTCCGTGGTCAATGATGATCACCCGGCGACACAAAGCCTCGATGTCCTGCAGGTAATGGCTGGTCAGGATGGTGGTGATTTTTTCCTGCGCCACCAGGTGCCGCAGAAAATCCCGCACCCGGTGTTGGGAAACGACGTCCAGTCCGAGCGTCGGTTCGTCCAGAAAAAGAACCTTCGGACGGTGGAGGAGGGCGGCAATCAGCTCCATTTTCATCCTCTCTCCCAGGGAGAGTTCCCGCACCGGCTTGTCCAGCAGGGAGGTCACCTCCAGCACGCCCGCGAGGTGATCGATGGTTTTGCGTCCGTCCTCCACCGCGATTCCATAGATCGCCCGGTTCAGCTCGAAGCTCTCTCGGGCGGGCAGATCCCAAAGGAGCTGGTTTTTTTGTCCCAGCAGCAGCGAGATCTGCCGACGGAACTCGGTCGTCCGCTCCCAAGGGACATGACCGAGAACCCGGGCGGATCCATGGGTGGGGTGGAGCAGGCCCGAGAGCATTTTTAACGTGGTTGTTTTGCCGGCTCCGTTCGGGCCGAGAAACCCCACCAACTCCCCGGGGGCGATTTCGAGATCCACGCCCTCGACGGCCATCAGGTCGTCGTAACGCCGGTGGAAAAGTCCGCGGATGGCTCCGCCCAGGCCGGGTTCTTTTTTGGCCACCCGGTAAATCTTGCCCAACCCACGGGTGACGATCGCGGGATCGGCGCTCACGTCAGGATGGCGGCCACCTCGTCCGCTCGGAGGCGGCCGCGGGCCGTCAGGTGAAAGCGGCCGCCCAAACGCCGGCCCCAACCTTTTCTCTCCAACTCCACCAGGGAATCCTCGTGACCGGAGAGGCAGGTTTCCTCCAGGCCGGCGTTGGTCCGGAGTCCGAGCAGGATTTTTTCCGTGCGGCGCTCTTTTTCCCCCCGTAGCTCCTCCTCGATCCGCTGGGGATGTGGGCCGGCAAGGGCCGACTCGGCGTAGCGGGTGGTGTCCGGGTGGTTGCGCCAGCGGCGACCGGCGACGGTGGAAACGGCTCCCGGACCGAATCCCAGATAATCTTCCCCGGACCAGACCGCCTGATGGTGGCGGCACTCGTGGCCGGGTCGGGCGAAATTGGAGATCTCATAAGCTGTGAATCCGCGGCTTTCCAGGATTCGGTTGGTTAGCAGAAAAAGAACCGCCTCGTTTTCCGGGTCGGGATGCCATTCTCCCCGCTCGATCATCGCGGCCAGTTCCGTGCCGTCCTCCGGCGTGATGGCGTAAGCGGAGATGTGGTCCGGTTCAAGCGCGCACGCTTCCTCGAGGGTGCTTTGCCATTCGGCCGGGCCCTGGTCGGGCAGCCCGTAGATCAGATCGAGGTTCACCTCCGGAATCGCCGCGGCCCGGGCCGCCTGCACGGCGGACTGGATGGAAACGCGGTTGTGTCGTCGGCCAAGCCATTTCAGGTCGGCCGGGCGGAACGCCTGCACGCCCAGGCTGATTCGGGTCACTCCGGCCTCGGCCAGGAGGGATGCTTTGGTGGTGCCAAAACCGTCTGGATTGGCCTCCACCGTCCACTCCTCGGACTCTCCCCATGGGGCGAGGGAGAAAAGTTCCCGCAGAAGGGTGGGAGAGAGGGCGGTTGGGGTGCCGCCGCCGAAAAAGATCCGGCGGGGTTG
>RHAF01000147.1 GCA_010028775.1 Verrucomicrobiota bacterium
GCGGCGGCGTTGCGGGAAGTTTTGCGCTATTGAATTTACCCTTCCGAAGAAGGGTTCGCTTTTGCCTCGTCTTCCCGATAGGAAAGGAAATATGAAATTCTCTTCCCGCTTGCTTTGGTTTCTCGGTTTTCTGGTGATGGGCCTGGCAGGTTGCTCCGACCGTTCCACCGGAAAAGTCATTCAGGTAGCCGTATCTCCCTCTTCGCCCCCCATGCTTTTCAGCGAAGGCGGCGTGATCCAAGGGGCGGATCTCGACCTGTTTGAGGGCTACAGCAAGTCGAGGGGAATCGGCCTGAAAATCACCCCGTACGATTGGCAGGGAATGTTGGGAGCCGTCTCCAGCGGGCAGGCGGATGTAGCCTTCTCCGGAATCTCGATCACCGACAAACGCAAGGAGGCGATGGATTTTTCCCAGCCTTACTATGACAATGCCTGGCATCTGGTGGCGCTGAAAAGCCGGGGGGTCAAGATATCGGATCTGGCGCAGTTGAAGCCTTACTCGATCGGCTACCCCCGAGGCATGGCTTACAACGACCTGATCAAAAACGAACTGGAACCGAAGGGGTACTACTCCCTGAGCCAAGTGAAACTTTATCCCTCCTATAGTGAAGCCATCACCGACCTGCAAAACGGAAACCTCGACCTTGCGTTTGTCGAGGAACCGGTTCTGGCCAACTACGTGAACAAACTGAAATTACCCATCGAAAGTGTCCGGGTATTTACCGGTTTTGACCGGTTGGGCTTTGCCTTTGCCAAAGGATCCAAATACCGGGACGACTTTGACAAGTACCTGCAGGAACTCGGGCCGGAAAAGGTGAAGGCCGTCATCGATGCGCGGATGAGGTAAGGGCAGGGATCCCGCGCGACGTGAGCTTTGGGGACATCCTGGCCCAACTGGCGCAGGGCTTGGTCTACACCGTAGGAGTTACCCTCGTGTGCAGCGCCACGGGAATGGCGGTGGGTCTGGCCGTGGCCGGGTTGCGCAGAATGGGTTCGCCCTTCCTCCTCTCCCTCCTGGACGGATACACCTATGTCTTTCGGGGAATTCCGGTTTTGGTCTTGCTGTTCATGGTTTATTTTGGACTCCCCAGCCTCGGGATGAAGGTCAGTCCTCTCCTTGCGATGGTTCTGAGTCTGGGGCTGATCGCCTCGGCCTACCTGGCGGAGGTTTTTCGCGGGGCGCTCGATTCGGTGGAGGCAGCGGAAATTCTCGCCGCTGAGGCGATGGGCATGAGTCGGTTGCAGGTCTTTCTTCACATCGAATTGCCACAGATGTTTCGTTTTGCCGTTCCCGGAATGGTCAACGAGTTCACCTCGATCCTTAAATATTCGCCCTTTGCCTACACCGTGGGGATTCCGGAAATCACCAAACAGGCCATGACCCTGACCGCGACCACGCTGCGGGGAATCGAAATCTATCTGGCCGTGGGAATTCTCTATTTTTGCATTTATCGGATTCTTCTGGCCGGAATTCAATGGCTCGAACGTCGAACTCACATTCCGGGAATGGAGACGAACTAAGATGGCCCTGATCCAGATCCGTGAGTTGGTGAAAACATTTGGAACCCACACGGTCCTCCAGGGGGTCAACTTGGAAGTGCAAAAAGGGGATCTGAAAGTCGTGATGGGTCCCTCGGGTTGTGGGAAATCGACCCTGTTGCGTTGCCTCAACCGGTTGGTGGAGCCGACCTCAGGGGAGATTCATTTTCGGGGGGAAAATATCGTGGGGCCCAAGGTTGATGTGCGAGCCTTGCGGCAAAACATTGGATTCGTGTTTCAACAATTCGCCCTGTACCGGCATCTGACGGTTTTGGACAACGTGTCTCTTGGGTTGCGGAAACTTCGGGGAATGAAACGGGAGGAGGCGGAGGAGAGGGCCATG
>RHAF01000148.1 GCA_010028775.1 Verrucomicrobiota bacterium
TTTCACCGACTACAAGGTCAAGGACCTCTCCTTGGCTGAATGGGGACGTAAAGAGATCGAGATCGCGGAGAAGGAAATGCCGGGCTTGATGGCCATTCGCGAAAAGTACGCCAAAAGCAAGCCTCTCTCCGGCGTTCGCGTCACCGGCTCCCTTCACATGACCATCCAAACGGCCGTCTTGATCGAAACGTTTGTCGACTTGGGGGCCGATGTCCGTTGGGCCAGTTGCAACATCTTCTCCACCCAGGATCAGGCCGCCGCCGCGATTGCCGCCGCCGGAATCCCCGTCTTCGCCTGGAAAGGCGAGACACTCGAGGAATATTGGGAGTGCACCTGGAAGGCCATCCTAAACAAGGACGGCAAAGGTCCCCAGTTGGTCATCGATGACGGCGGCGACGTCACCCTCTTCCTCCACAAGGGCTATGAACTCGAGGAGGGTGATAACTGGGTCAACTCCCCCAGCTCCAGCCACGAGGAAAAGGTCATCAAAGATCTTCTGAAAAAGGTTCACGCCGAAAATCCCTATATTTTTCACGAACTCGTGAAGGAATGGAAAGGCGTCGCGGAGGAGACCACGACCGGTGTGCACCGCCTTTATAAGCTCCAGGAACAAGCCAAACTCTTGGTCCCCGCCTTCAACGTCAATGACTCGGTCACCAAGTCCAAATTCGACAATCTCTACGGTTGCCGCCACTCCCTGGTGGACGGATTGAACCGTGCGCTCGACGTGATGATCTCCGGCAAGGTCGCCGTTGTTTGCGGCTATGGCGACGTCGGCAAAGGCTCCGCCCAGTCCCTGCGCGGACAAGGCGCCCGCGTTATCGTCACTGAAATTGATCCCATCAACGCCTTGCAAGCGGCTATGGAGGGGTACGAGGTCACCACCATCGAGGATACCCTCGGTCGGGCCGACATTTACATCACCACCACGGGCAACAAGGACGTGATCACGATCGAACACCTCAAAAAGATGAAAGACCAGGCCGTGGTCGCAAACATCGGTCACTTCGACAACGAGATCCAAGTCGACAAGTTGAACAACCTGTCCGGCGTGAAACGCGTCAACATCAAGCCTCAGCTCGACAAATACGTCTTCCCCGACGGCCGGGAGCTGTTCCTTTTGGCCGAGGGACGCCTGGTCAACCTCGGTTGCGCCACCGGTCACCCCAGCTTCGTCATGAGCAACAGCTTCTCGAACCAAACCTTGGCGGCGCTCGACTTGTGGAAAAACCGCACGGTCTACAAACCTGCCGTCTACGTTCTCCCGAAGAAGCTCGACGAGGAAGTGGCCCGGTTACACCTCGAGAAGATCGGGGTCAAGAAGATCGGGGTCAAACTGACCAAATTGACCAAGGAACAATCCGATTACCTCGGTGTCCCCGTCGAAGGCCCCTTCAAGCCCGAGCACTACCGCTACTAAGCCCAGCTCTGCAATACCGGTAGGGCAGGGTCGATGACCCTACCGGCGAAAGAAGGATCGCGAATGCCCCATCGGGGCTGAACTCCCGGACTATGCCCCGCGCATGAGTTAACTGCTTAAGGAGATTGCGTCAGTTTTTTCGGAACCAACAACGAAACCGCCATGGAACCGCCAACCAAGCCGGTGATGATTCCCAGCGACCAGGTGATCGGAAACTTTCCGCCAAATGCCTCGTTCAGCCAGGACAACTTGAGCCCGACAAAGACCAGGACCAATCCCAGTCCATATTTCAGAAAATGGAATTTGTCGATGACCCCCGCCAATAAGAAATAGAGAGAGCGGAGGCCAAGGATCGCGAAAACGTTCGAGGTCAGGACAATCAACGGTTCCTTGGTGAGGGCAAAGATCGCGGGAACCGAA
>RHAF01000149.1 GCA_010028775.1 Verrucomicrobiota bacterium
GACTCTTTGACGGCGAGCACGGTGTACGGACAGGGATCCTTGGTCGGTTCCAGCTACGTGGTTTACAAGGAGGATCAGGTTGCCGGGGAATTGACCCCTTCGGAAAAGGTGACCATCACGGGCCTAACCAACGGGCAACAGTACACCTTCAAGGTTTTTGTGGTGAGTGGGGATGCCGCGAGCAGCGGCAACTCGGTTAAATCGATTCCGTTCGCCGCCGTGGGCAACATCATCACCCAGTGGACCTTTAATTCTAATCCGGGTGACTCCTCCAACACCACCGGCACCTTGACTCCTTCCACCGGCACGGGCACGGCCAAAGTGGTCGGTCTATCGACCAATGAAGCTTACAACGGCGGATCCATGACGGATCCGTTAGGCTCAGCGGGTGCAGCCACGGGAGGAGATAACACGGCCATCGTCTACACGGGGCCTTCGTCCGGTACGGTGACCAACAATTCGGCCGGGGTGGTGATTGCGGTCAGCACGTTGGGGAAGGAGAACATCGTCATCACCTGGGATAATCGCCACAGCAACTCCGGCCCCAGACACCTCCGGGCCCAATACACACTGGATGTCACCGCCGCTACTCCGGTCTGGGTGGATTATGTGGCGACGACGGATGGGCTAAATGTGGCCAACCAGGGGCTGTACGAGGCGCAGGTCGGCGACACTTGGTACATCCAGCGCAAAGCGGACCTCAGTGGAGTGACGGGAGTGGCCAACAATGCCAAATTTGGTTTCCGGTTGGTGGCAGCATTTGCCCCCGGGGAGAGCGGCTATCGTAAGGCAGATGGGTCCAGCACCAGCGCCTTAAGTTATTTTGCGGGTAATTTCCGAACCGACATGTTGACGGTGAGTGGGACCACCACGACCCAGACACCGTTTGATAGCTGGGCCTCGGGCTATGGGTTGTCCGGGGCGAGTGCGGCGGGAACGGCCGATCCGGACGGGGATGGCATGGACAACAATGCGGAGTTTGCCTTTGGCACGAGTCCGGTCAGTGGCGGAAGCCGGGCGGCCACGCTGACGACCTCGTCCGGTGGCATCAAGCTGACCTGGCTCCAAAGAAGCGGGGTGACGTACTCGGTGAAGTCCTTTACCGATCTGACCACTGCGTTCGACAGCGGGACCGCGGTGACGCCTTCGCAGTCGACGGATCAAAGCAACAAGCCTTCGGCGGATTACACGCGGTATGAAGCGACGTTGAATGCTGATGGGTCGAGGGGATTCCTGAGGGTTAGAGCGAGGCAGTAAGCGACGGACGTAGCCCGTCGCGGAAGATGGGAGATGGGATATAGGAGATAGGAGAGGGAGTGGGATTAAGATTAAGATTAAGATGAAGATGAAGAGAGGCTGAAGGCTGTGGGTTAGGTAGGGGCCGACCTCTGGGCGGCCCGTCTTCGGGCCTCTCAACTCGGCCCGCCGGGACGTCAGGCCCTACCAAGTTGGAGGATTTAAGCGCTCGGGCATTTGGGATCATCGATCTGAAGGTATTGGATTTGCGGGGAGGTAAGGCAAATGCGTAAAAAGCCCGATAAGGCAATGTGTGATTTATCTAAACACATAATAGTCAATATATAACGAAAATTATAGACTCATGTTAAATTTCCAATTGTCACAATCTTGTAACTAGGTGATTGGCCACACCTGGGGTTTATTTCGAGCATGCGCAACGCGTGTTCCGTGGACGCTGGGTATGCAGGTTCCGTATCGAAACGGGCTGAACCATTTTCCGAGG
>RHAF01000150.1 GCA_010028775.1 Verrucomicrobiota bacterium
GATGTGTCCTTTTCGGCTATTCTCTCTTTCACCGAGGTAAGGAAGGCTTGGAGGATTGCGGCCCGGCGGTAGGCGTCCTGTGGGGTGCGACCGGAGGATTGCATCCACTCCTGAGTTAGCTGATCCAACCCGGGGAAGGGCACGGGATTGCCGCCGGGGATAACGGGAAAGGTGAGGCAGCGGGAGCGTACGGTCGGCAGGAGCTGTTCCGGCCGGTCTGAGGTGAGAAGAAGAAGACTGTGGTCGGGGGGTTCCTCGAGTGTTTTGAGAAAGGCGTTGGCCGCCTCAGCCGGCGGAATGCACATCCTCTCCGCTTCCAGGATCAAGGCGACCTTGAGCTGGGCCCGGTGTGGGCGGCGGGATAGGGAGTGTTCCAATTGGCGAACCTGGGCGATGGATACGCGGCGGGATTTGGATTCCGGGCGTAGAACAAAGAAATCAGGGTGACCCTCCAGATCAGCGTCCGCCCCGGCCGAGAGATTCCAGCTCAGCCGGCGGGGCGCCGGTCAGCAGATGGGCGTGGGCAAGACGGCCCTCCTTGGCGGCGGACTGAAAAAGCTCCTCAACCCGGGAGGGAGTGAAAGGCATGGCGGAGCTCCTTTTGGATGAGGGCAAAAGTCTGTTCCCTTGTGCCGGAGGCATCGATGAGTTTGACCCGCTTGGGCTCCCTTCGGGCCAGCGAGCGGTAGCCCTCGGCGACTTTCTGATAGAAGCCGAGATCCAGGTCCTCGAGACGGTCCTTTTGGCCGGCCGGACGAGGGCGGCGCAGGGCGCGGTTCCTCGCTTCGGAGGGATCGAGGTCGAGAATCAGGGTGAGGTCGGGTTCGCGGTGGGCGATGGCAAAACGGTTGATGAAATTGACCTCCTCCATGGGCAGGCCCCGGGCGTTGCCCTGAAAGACGGTGGTGGAATCGTGAAAGCGGTCGGCAATCACCCATTCTCCCTTGGCCAAGGCGGGATGGATGAGCTGGCGGACAAGTTCCGCGCGGCTGGCGGCAAAAAGGAGCAGTTCGGTTTCCGCCGTCATCGACTGGCCGACAGGGTCATGTTTGAGGAGGTGGCGGATGACTTCGCCCACCGGGGTGCCTCCCGGTTCCCGCACCTCGTGGATCGTGAGTCCGGCGGAGCGGAGCCAGGCCAGGGTGGAGGCGATCTGGGTGCTTTTTCCGCAACCTTCGCACCCTTCGAAGGTGAGAAAGCGGCCCGGCGCCGTCATGCCGGCACGTCAAGCGCGGCGGTGGCCAGGGCGGCGATGCCCTCTCCCCGTCCGACAAAACCGATTTTTTCGTTGGTGGTGGCCTTGAGGTTGACCTGATCCTCCCGGAGTCCGAGGGCGGCGGCGATTTTTTTGCGCATCGCGGGAAAGTGGGGGACGAGTTTGGGAGCCTCGGCCAGCAGGGAGGCGTCGACGTTGAGGATGGTGGCCTTGCGTTCCTTAGCGAGACGTGCCGATTCGGCGAGAAAGATGGTACTGGCAGCGCCTTTCCATTTGGGGTCGGTGTTGGGAAAGTGGGTGCCGATATCGCCGGCGGCGAGGGCTCCGAGAACGGCATCGGTGAGGGCGTGGAGAAGCACATCGGCGTCGGAGTGACCTTCGAGGCCGCGGTCGTGCGGAATCGTCACCCCTCCGAGGATGAGGGGGCGGCCCTTGACCAGAGGGTGTACGTCGTAACCCATGCCCACGCGCAACATGGGAAAAGCATGCGGAGATCCCCTGCGCGCCAAAGTTTTTCCCGCGA
>RHAF01000016.1 GCA_010028775.1 Verrucomicrobiota bacterium
GCAGGTTTCCTTCTCCCTGGGCGCGGACCATACCTTTACCCCGACTTTATTTTTTAGCGGCCGTGCGGGCATCCAGCTGAATGACAACTTCGGCCTTTCGGACAACTCCGCAGTCATTTCCGCTGGGGGTATGGGCAGTGGTGAAGTGGAGATTCAGGCCTATCCTTTTGCCTCCCTCTCCGGCACCTGGAATTACGAGCAAAAGAGTTTTGCTTCTGCCGGATTTTCCATGCAGGTCCAGCAATCCAATTTCGCCACCATCTCGGATTCCCAGGGGTATACCGTGAATCTGAACTGGGATCATTACTTCACGGACAAGTTCTCCGTTATCCAAAGCTTTTATATCAATTTGGCGACTTTCACCCCCAACTTAACCCAGGATCAGACATTGGCTCTGAATGCCGGAAATTATCAGGGCAGTGGCCAACAAACGACCGTTACTTACCAATGCAAATTCAACTATGAATTTTACCCCTATCTGTCAGCTGAGTTCGGCTGGACTTACACTAGCTACGGATCGTATTTCGATCAAAACAACAGCAACGGTGGAAGTTATACGAGGAATCAGGTTTACCTGGGACTGAGGGGAACCTACTGATTGCGGAATACGTTTATCCAAGCTAGTTTAGAATTGTGAACAGCGGATCCCCCCCACCATCCCCCGCGGGATCGGGAAGCGGTTACGGCTATGGTTACGGGTATGGTTCCGCCGCTTCCAATGAATCGTCCTTCCACGTCAATGACCTTTGGCGGGTCATTAAGAACCGTTGGCCCACCTCCACCACCATCATTGTTTTGGTCGTGGCCACTGGTTTTGTCGTCACCAAGCTTCAGCCCAAGATTTACGAATCCTCGGCCGTCCTCCGTGTTGAGAAGGAAAATCGCGATCTCCAGGTCTTTCAGTCGGCCATGGAGGGTTTTGACCCGATTTTCTTTCAGACCGAATTCGAAATGATCCAGAGCAAAAAAGTGCTCTATCCGGTGATTCAAAAACTGGACATTGCCGGGCGTCTGGCCAAATCCATGGAACTTCCCGAAGGCTCGCTCAATGAGGAGCAGGCTTTCCAGATTTTCCGCAAAAATAGCCTTGAGGTGAGGCCCTTCCGAAACACCAAGCTCATCGAGATCGTATGCAACAGCCAGAAACCCGAGGAGGCCGCCCTTTACGCCAACACGATTGCGGATGCCTACGAGGAGATCCGCAGGAGCGAAATCGCGGGGAAAAGCGATGCCGGTCTGAAGGCGCTTGAAAGCGAGGTCGAGAAGCAGAGGAAACTTGTCTCGGAATCCGCCGCCAAAATAGAAAAACTCCGCAAAGATCTGAAAATCGACGAACTCCCGGGTTCTTCCGCGCAAGTGCAGTCCACGACCCTTGCCGACATGGAAATACAGAGAAAAGAAAGTCAACTAAGCGAATTGCGCGCCGACATGATTTCAAGAAAAGTCCGTCTAGAAAAAGTCGCGGATCTGAGCATTGAGCAACTGGAGTCCACCCTGCCGGCCTTGAATCTGGAGGACGCGACCACGGCCTCCACCAAACAGCAATATTTGCAGGCTCTCCAGAATGTGGCGCAAATGCAAAAGCAGGGATATGGGAAAAAACACCCCGAGATGGAGGCGGCGGTCAAGGTGGTGACCGAGCGGCGCGACCAACTGAACAAGCTGGTTTCCGGGATTCGCCGAGCCCTCTCCATCGATCTCAGCGTCGCCCAAGCCAAGGTGGAATCCCTGGAGAAAGAGGTGGCGGAATTACGGGAAAAGTTAAGAACCGACCGAACAGACCGCCTGGCACCTTATAATGAGGCGCGAAGAGACTTTGAAACACAAAGCCAACTCCTCGATGTTCTCACCTCGCGCTACCGGCAGCAGTCGGTTGAGTCGAAAATCGAGACGCGCCCGGTGCAGATCGTGAATAAGGCAGAGCCCTCTGTCCGGCCGATCAAGCCCAACATGCGGACGAATCTCGCGCTCAGTATGGCCGTGGGCCTGATTTTGGGTCTCAGCCTTGCATTCTTTATCGAATATCTAGATACGAGCATCAAAACGATGGATGACGTGGAAAAACACCTCGGGGTGAGTGTTTTGGCGGTCATCCCCAAGGGGGCCAAGTTCCTTTCCATGGATGACCCGAGTTCACGCTTTGCCGAGGGATACCGAATCCTTAGCGCCAAACTCAATCTTACAGGTTCCCGGGAGGTGGCTAGGTCGATCACCGTTCTAAGTGGGGGTCCAGGGGAGGGGAAATCCACCACGGCTTTCAACCTGGCATGGGTATGTGCCCAAAGCGGCATGAAAGTGCTGGTGATCGACGCGGATATCCGCCGGCCATCGATGCATAATGCCTGCGGAATTGAGAATACCCTCGGACTGGGCGAGTGGTTGGCGGGCCAAGCCTCCCTCGATGAACTAATCCAAACAACCAGCACGGCGAACCTTGAGATATTGACCGCCGGCAGCTTGGGGCCTGAGGAGCTTGGGGGATTTAGCCGTGCCCGGTTCGGATCCTTGCTGGAAATATGTAGATCGAACTATGACGTCATCGTGGTCGATTCCCCTCCTGTGTTGGGAATCAGCGATGCTTCGGTGGTTTGTCAGGAGGTCGACGTAACCTTGCTTTTGATACAACACCGCAGATATCCACGCAACGTGTCCATTCGGGCAAAACGGGTCATCGATGAAGTTGGCGGGAAGCTGTTCGGGGTCATTCTCAACAACGTCAACATCAAAACGGACGACAACTATTATTATTATGCGGGATATTCCACGCAATACGGTTACAAACGGCGAACCCCGAGGGGTGTCAGGAAAGAATCCACACCCTCCCAAAGTGGAGAGGTCGTGGATCCGCAGTCCAACAAAGGGGAGACGGTCCCGGAGGTCCCCATCTCGGGTCAGTTTGCCGAGAATGAAAACCCGTCCTCGACCCGGGTGACTTATATCCGCCCCCCGCAGGATGAAGACCGCTTTTAAGCCAAAATTGAAGAAGCTCATCCTCCTTTTCCCTGTCGGATATTTTGTTTCCACGACCCTCTCCGGTCAGTCGCTCCATTTGGGTGGGGGAGGATCTTCCGTGTTTGACAACGGACAGGCTCCTGCTGTGACGACTCCGCTGGCGATCGATCCGATGTCGGGAGTCCCCAGTTCCCCCAAGGCGGCGCAGGATCCTGTCGCCCCGGGTCTCGATGTGAGTGATTTGCTGCGCATCGGTGACACCGTCATTATTCGTCTGACCGGGGTGCCCACAGCGGACCAGGGAATCTTCGAGGTAAAAATTGATGAAAGCGGAAAGATCTCGATGCCCTATATCGGCAGCGTTTCTGCGGCCAATGCTACAACCGTCCAGCTTAAAAAAATGATCGAAAGCACCTATATCAAGGAGGAAATCTTCACCAATCCGAACGTGACAGTTGATCTTAAGGAACAGCGTTTTGTCGATGTGACTGGTGAGGTGCGCATGCCCCAAAGGGTTCCCTACACCAAAGACCTGACCGCCATGGGCGCGGTGGCGGCCTGTGGTGGATTCACGGATTTTGCCAATCGTCGCAAAGTTAAGCTTACCCAAGGCGGAGTGACGCGGGAGTTTAACGCCAAGGAAATTCAGGCCGACCAGGGAAGGGATATCAAGCTCACACCAAACGACAAAATTCAGGTGGATCGGAGCATTTTCTGAGGGGAAGGATTGCCTTGTTTGGGGGGAGTTTCGACCCCTTTCACGTCGGGCATTTTCTGGTGGCCCAAGCGGTGTGGGAATTATTCAGGCCTGCACGGGTGATCTTTTTGCCCTGCTCCCATTCCCCCCTCAAGAAGTCTAGACCGATGGCATCCGACTCGCTGCGGCTATCTCTGCTGAGGGGGGGGCTCCGGGGTGTTCCTTGGGCCCAGGTCTCGGATTGGGAATTGCGCCAAAAGGGCCCTTCTTACTCCATCCATACCGCCCTTCACTGGAAGAGTGTTCATCCCGGATCGGAACTGGATTGGATCCTGGGATCCGACCAATGGAGTCAGATCCGGTCCTGGAGAAATTATCGGGAATTAGGAAAGATAGTCCGGTTTCTGGTGTTCCCGCGTCCGGAGATGCCGAAACCTGTGCGCGGACTGCGAATGAGGATCATTCCCATGCGTTTTGACCTTTCCGCGAGCGATATCCGCTCAAGGATCCGGTTGGGTAAGCCGGTCAGGGGCATGGTTCTTTCCCCGGTGGAGAGGATGATTCAGATAACGGGGAGTTACCGCTAATGGATGAGGGGATCGAGCTGGCCAAGAAATGCCGGGAATTGGCCGAAAATAAGAAAGCCCTTCATCCGGTGGTGTTGGATCTGCGCGAGGTGGGAGGTCCTGCGGATTACTTTCTGGTGGTCTCGGGGGACAGTGAACCCCATCTCAAGGCGATTTCTGGTGAAATTGAAAAAGGAGTGAAGCAGTCCCTGCAGAGACGTCCCTTTCGTGTTTCGGGAAACTCCGCCAGCCAGTGGACCATTCTTGACTACGGGGATGTCCTGGTTCATGTCATGCATTCGGGGCGAAGGAACTTTTACCGTCTGGAGGATCTCTGGGGGGATGCCCCGAGAATTGAACTGTAGGCTTGCGGTAAGTTTTACATCTCCTCGAGTGTTCGGATGCCCAGAAGGGTGAGGCCATCCCGCAAAATATCCCCCGTCAATCCAACCAAGGTCAGGCGGGAATCCCGCAGGGCCGTCGAGGGGGCCTGCAAAACAGGGCAGGCCTCGAAAAAGCGATGGTACATTCCTGCCACTGCGTAAAGATATCCGCAGAGGTGATGGGGTTTTCGCTCCGATGCCGCCAAGACCACAGCATCCCCATAAAGAAGCAGTTGCCGGGCCAGTTCCTCTTCAGCGGGCTCCTCTAGCATCAAAGGATGGTTGGGGGTCATGGTCAGGCATGCTTTTCTGAGGATGGAGCGGGTTCTCACATAGGCATTGAGAATGTAGGGGGCGGTGTTTCCATCAAAGGCCAGAAGCTTTTCCCAGGTGAAGACATAATCGAGATTCCTGCCGGGCAACTGATCGGCATATTTGAGGCTGGCGATCCCCAGAAGCTCCGCTTTTTCCGACAATTGGTTCCCGGAAAGGTCCGGGCGCTTTTCCCGAAGAATCACGGAGGCCCTCTCCTTGGCTTCGCGCAGTAGTTCGGAAAGTTTGATCGGAGTACCGTCCCGGCTTTTGAGGGGTTTTCGGTCCGGCCCGAGTATGGTTCCGAACCAGACATGTTCCAGTTCCGCGTGCTGGCCCCATTTTTCCGCTGTATTGAACAACCAACGGAAGTGAAGCTGTTGCCGTCCGTCGGTGACATAAATGATCCGATCCGCTTTCAGATCACGGATCCGGGAGCGCAGGGCGGCCAGATCGGTTGTCCCATAGAGAAAGGCTCCATCGGATTTTCGGATCAAAAAAGGTTCCTCGGAGATTTCCGGGTTGGCGACCACCACCGCGCCTTGGCTGACCGAGGCGATTTTGGAATGCAGCAACTCCTCCACCAGGGCAGGTAACTCTTCATGGTAGGCGCTTTCCCCTTTCTCCAGGTCAAAGGTCACGCCGAGTTGGCGGTAAATTTCCCGGAAATGGTCGGAGGATCGTTGGCAGAATAGTTTCCAGTCCCTTATCCTCTCCGGGTCTCCGGACTGCAGGGCGGCCAGTTCGGCCCTGGCCTTCTCCATTTTAGCCGGGTCGGACTCAGCCTCCTGATGCCCTTTCTTGTAAAATTCCTCCAGCTGGTCGATGGCATGATCCGGATCGATGGGTGGGCGACCGGCGGCACGGTACGCTAGCAGGAGCTTCCCGAATTGGGTGCCCCAGTCTCCCAGATGGTTGATGCGGATGACGCGGTGCCCCAATCGGCCGAGCATCCTGGCCAGCGTGTCCCCCAGTAATGTGGAGCGGATGTGACCCACGTGCATGGACTTGGCGATGTTGGGGGAACTGAAGTCCACCACGATGGTTTCCGGATTGGTTGTTTTGGGAACACCCAAGGAGGGATCTCTCCTGAGCTCCTGGAGGGCAGTGGCTACCGCCCGGGGCATCGCCCGATAATTGACAAATCCTCCCCCCGCCACTTCCGGTTTTTCCCAATCGGGCGGGGGAGAGCACTCGCTCGCCAGCCGATTGGCGATCTCCCGCCCGTTTCCACCTGTCTCTTTGGCGGCAACCATGGGAAAGTGGGTTTGAAAGTGACCGTGCCGAGCGTCGGCGCAAGGTCGAACCCATGGGCCGGGCCCGACTTGAGGATAATTTGCCATGACCCAGGTGTTGACCCGGGCTTCCAGTTGGGCGCGAAGTGACATCAGGGGGTGCGAAGGAGAGCGAGGATCTCTGCCGCGCCTGATGCGTGGAGGATTTTCGACTTCACTCCCCTGCGATTGAAGAATTTGGCCACCGTGGCAAGGGTCTGGAGATGGGCCTGGTTCTGATCCGGCGGAACAAGAATCAGAAAGAAAATATTCACCAACTTTCCGTCGACCGAGTCACAGGCGATGCCTTTGAGGCTACGCGCCATAAGGGTGCAAAGTTTTGGAAGTTTGGGAATGGTGGCGTGGGGAAGGGCGAAGCCGCCGCCCATTGCAGTGGTCATTTTATCCTCCCTTGCTTGGAGGCATTCCAGGATTGTGCCAACCAACTCCATCTTTACAAATCCTTTATCCACAAGGAATTGCACCATAATTTTGTAAGCGGATTTTCGATCCTGCGACTGCAGATCTGGAATCAGGTTCGTTTCGTTAATGAGTTCGGAAACTGTCACAGGAGGTTGGTTTTAGGCGGGTTGTGGCAGGTAGCGCAAGATGAGCCCCGTGAGCCAATGGACCAGTTCCGTATAGGTCCTCAGCCATTCGGAGCCCAGTATCATCATGGTCTGGGAGGCAGGCATGGGTCGCAAAGCGGCCCATATAAGGGTGCCGATAAGCATGAGGTTTCCAATCAGGATCAGGGAGATGGAAAAAATCCGCCCATAGACCAAAAAATCCGGTTGGCGCGTGGGTATGAGGGAGAGAGTGAATGCATAATGGTATCCCCAGACCGCCCCCCATATCCCAAGGGCGGGAAGGGCATAACGCGTCAGCTCGGGCCAGATCCGGCCCCAGGCAAGCCATAGCACGGCCACTAATAAGGGGTAAAAGGGAAGAATGTAGGGGGCCAGGCTGATCCAGGGGGAGACCCGGTCCGCGACAACTTTTCCCCCCTTATCCGCAACGTGAAGGGAGTGAATTTTCCCCCCACTCATCCAGACCGCCATGGCATGGGTCAATTCATGACCAAGAACGTAAATACCATGGGGACGTGGTAGAAAGAAATAAGCCCCCAAGGCGATACTGAATCCTCCGCCAAACACACCCAGCCCAACCCACGGAAAGGAGGGCATAGAGACAGCTCCTTGGAGGATCCTCGCATAGGCCAGGAGTGTGGCGTATATGCCTGGCCAGAGAGCCAGGGCAAAGATGCAGCGCAGCAGGTTCATGGATTGACGGACACCCTCCTTTTGGGGCATCCTTTACCTTTATGGCCAACACTGCCTCCGCTGCCAAACAAGCCCGCGCCGCCTTGCGTCGCCGCGAGGTGAATCGCCGCCTGCTGGACACGGCCCGGCGTGCCCAGAAACAGCTTTTGGCTTTGATTTCTTCCGGAAAGAAGGAGGAGGCTTCCAAGCTTTTCCCTGAACTTCAGCGACGATTGGACCGTGCGGCCAAAGGGAAGGCGATACACCGCAACCGCTCTGCCCGCATCAAATCCAGGATTTCGCATCTCCTTCGTTAAACCGAACCATTCCCGCTGAGCAAGCGGGCCGTTTGAATCCAGCTCTCCGGCCCAAAGTACTCCCTGGCCCGTAGCGAGGCGTCTCTTGCCAGCGGTTCGCTGTTGAAAAGACCAAAGACAGTCGATCCGCTACCACTCATCCGGGCTGCCAGGATTCCGGGTTGACGCGCGATCCACTCCCTGGCGGAGGCGACCCAGGGGAATCTTTGCTCCACCGCAGGCTCCAGGTCGTTTTGCGGTATGATTTCCAAGGCCGAACCATCTTTCTTGGAGAGTTGGAGGGGTGAGCCTCTTGGCCCTGGGCGGGGGTCCCGGGCATAGGCGGAATAGGCCCCCGCCGTGGGCGAGGCGAAACCCGGATGAATCAACACCGCCCATGGAAGATCTCCCAGTGGCACCGGCTCAAGAATTTCCCCCCTGCCTGTTCCTCGGGCGGCATGGGGCTGAAGAAAAAAAGGAACGTCACTTCCCAAAGTTGAGCCGATCATCGCCAGTGCTTCCGTTTCGACCCTAAGATTCCAAAGGCGTTGAAGGAGAAGAAGGGTGGCGGCTGCATTGCTGCTTCCCCCGCCCAATCCGGCCCCTTGTGGAATCATCTTACGAAGGGTGATACTGGCCCCCAAGGGTGTACCAGCATGCGCTTGCAAGGCGGCTGCAGCCCGGACCACGAGATTGTCGGGACCGGGGGTCAGTAGGTCGTCCCCCCTGATCTGCAGGGAGATGGTTCCATCCTTGGTGGACTCTGCCTCGAGGGTGTCAAAAACGTTTACCCTCACCATGAAGGTGTTGATGGGGTGATATCCGTCCGGCCTTCTTACGGCCAGAAGTAGATTCAGATTAATTTTGGCGTAGGCGTGGATTGTCACAGTTGAAAATTAACGTTTAGATGGTCCGGAGTGAATCCTGACCAAATCATACTCGCGCTGGATGTGGACCGTGCCGATGAGGCCCTGGCGTGGGCCCGTCGCCTTCAATCCCGCGTCGGCACCTTCAAGGTGGGTTTGCAGCTGTATCTGGGTGCAGGCCACGAAATCATGGAGGGAATGCGGAAACTCGGTGTCCCCGTTTTCTTGGATCTCAAGTTTCATGACATTCCCAACACCGTGGCGCACGCCGTGGCGGCAACTTCCCGATGGAAACCCCGTTTTCTGACCGTCCACGCCTCTGGCGGACGCGAGATGATGGAGGCTGCCTTGGGTGCGGCGGCTGACGAGACCAAGGTTTTGGCCGTGACCGTGCTCACCAGCATGGATGAAAAAGCCGCCACCGAAGTAGGTTGGGTTGCAGGTGTGGGCCCAACGGTAAGCGGACTATCCCGTCTCGCCCGTGAGGCTGGTCTCGCCGGAGTGGTCTGCAGTCCCCATGAGGCGAAAAACGAGAGGCAGGCCTGGGGAATGGGCGCAGAAATTGTCACTCCCGGAGTGCGTCCTGCAGGGGCGGTCGGACATGACCAAGCCCGATCCAAGACCCCGGCGGAGGCGATAAAAGAGGGTTCAAGTCGCATTGTCGTCGGTCGACCTGTTTTACAGGCTCCGAGCCCTGAGGCAGTACTGGATCAGATTCTGTCTGCCCATCCCTGATCCGGGTCACATGGAAAAACGCGGCCCCAGATAGAGCCCCCGGGCAACCGGATCGTTGATCAAAAAGTCCGCATTTCCCTCGCTTTCCACTTTCCCTTCACAGATGAGGTAGGCTCGGTCGACGATCGAAAGGGTTTCCCGGACATTGTGATCTGTGATCAGGACGGCGATCCCTTTCCGACGCATGGAGAGAATGATCTGCTGGATATCATAAACCGCCAGGGGATCGACCCCGCTGAACGGCTCGTCCAGCAAAAGGACCCGTGGCCGGGTGGTGAGACATCGGGCAATTGCCAATCTTCGTTTTTCGCCCCCGGAGAGCTGGATGGCGCGGCTCTGGGTCAGATTATCCAGACCCAGTTCAACCAGAAGATCGTGGCATCGCAGCTTCCTTTCCTGATCGGTGATCGGGAGGGTCTCCAGGATGGCCATGAGGTTTTCCTCCACGGTCAAACGACGGAAGATCGATTCTTCCTGTGGCAGGTAGCCGATTCCGCGTCGAGCCCTGCGGTACATCGGCATTCCAGTGACATCATCGCCGGAAAACTGGATGGTGCCTGCGGTGGGGCGCACCAAGCCGACGAGCATGTAGAAACTGGTGGTTTTGCCTGCCCCGTTTGGGCCGAGAAGGCCGACGACCTCACCCGGTCTTACTCCCAGGTCGACCCCATTGACCACGTTGCGATCCCCGTACCGCTTAACGAGGCCGTGGCAGGAGAGAATGGGATCTCCTTTGGGTGGCGGTCGGACGATGGGCTCAGTGTCAGTCAGGGCTTTTGCAGCATCACCCGGCTGGCGCCCTCCGTAAGCATTTTGTCCTCTTCCGGGTAGAGGATGATCTTGTCGGCAAACACCGTCTTGTCCTTGGAAATGACTTTCGGCTGCTTTGAGACTTTCAAAAGGATCAATTTTTTGTCTCCCATGTCGTATTGGGCCTTCTCACTCCAGGTTTCTGAGGACCCGTCCTTGCGTTTGATGACCACATCCTCCCGTGCTTCCAGGGATTGAACGGCATCGTTATCCGCAAAGAAAACCGTCATCTCCTTGGAGGTCATGGTAAAACGGGGTTCGTCCACTGACACATTGCCTCGGAAAAGCCCCTGTTTGTTTCCCATTTTCTTTCCCAGGTTGAGATCCAGCGAGTCACTGGTGATGGTCGTTGAACCGTTGGTCCCAGGGGCCCCAGGGAGCGAGGCATCCGGGGCTGCTTGCAGGGCCAAGGCAAACAAGCCGAGGAGGGAATATAGACGTTTCATGGCGAGGCGTTGGAGAGCACGACCCGGACCCTTGTATAGAGGGTTCCGCACGAGTCGGCCACGTTCCAGTCGATCCCGTTCGCGGAAACCAGTAGGGTGGGTTTTTTGACTAGAATTCCGCTGTCCGTGGTCAACCGGTTTTCTTTTCGCCAAAAATCGCAGCGGGTTGCGGTGATGGTGGTGTCGGCTTTTCCCTCCGAATTGTAGAGGTCGACGTCGAGATCCTCGATCTTGAGCTGGTTCGGACTGACAACGGTGGCACGTTTTCCACGAACCAAGGCGGTTTTCTTTCCGGATCCGTCTGCTTGGGGAAGGGAGAAGTTTTGGATGACCGAGCCGATCGGAAAGTCCGGACCGTTTTCCGCATGAGCCAATGCGAGAAAAGCCACGGCAAGAATTACCCAAAGCAACCTAGTTGACGGCATAGAGGATCCGGTTGAGCTGTTGGAGAAGTCTCCCAACCTGGGACAGGGGAAGCATGCTTTCTTTGTCGGAGAGGGCTTTTTTTGGATTGGGGTGGGTTTCCAGGAAAATTCCATCCACCCCGGCCGCCACGGCCGCCCGGGCCAAGGCGGGAACGAACCGCACATCTCCATGGGTGATTTTGCCTCCTGAAGGCCGTTGAACGGAGTGAGTGGCGTCAAAAATCACCCGGTGGCCGTGATCTTTCATCGTGACGAGACCCCGCATATCCACCACCAGATCTCCTTGGCCGAATGATGTTCCCCGCTCCGTGATCCATGAATCACGGCATCCTCCTCTCCGCAATTTTTCCATAATGGCATCCACCCCTTCCGGGGCGAGGAACTGGCCTTTTTTCACGTTAACGGGACGGCGGGTTTTGGCTGCCGCCATCAAAAGGTCGGTTTGCCGGCAAAGAAAAGCGGGGATTTGCAGTATGTCGACCGAACGACCTGCAACCACCGCCTCATCGGGTGAGTGCACATCCGTCAGGACAGGCACCTTGAGTTCCCGGCGGATGGCGGTCAGTTCCTGTAAACCCCTCCGGAAGCCAGGGCCCCGCGGGGAGGTGATGGATGTGCGGTTGGCCTTGTCGTAGCTGGCCTTGAAGACGTAGTCCCATCCAAGATCCCGACAAATATCCCGGAGCGTCCTTCCGATGAGCAAGGACGTCCGACGGGATTCCAGGACACAAGGTCCGCCGATCAGAAGAAACTTTCTGGATTCAGTTTTGCGCATGGGTCCGGGCGGCTTGGGCAAAGCCGCGGAATAAGGGGTGGGGAAGGTGAGGTTTGGAGCGGAACTCGGGATGAAACTGACAGGCCACAAACCAAGGATGGTCTGGAATCTCAATTAGTTCCACCAGATCTCCCTGGGGATGGATGCCGCTAATCCGCAACCCTGCTTTTTCCAGGGTGGAACGGTGGGTGTTGTTGAACTCATAACGGTGGCGATGCCGCTCCCTAATTTCGGCTTGGGCGTAAGCCTTTTCTGCCACGGAACCTGCCGCCAACCGGCAGGAGTAGCTGCCTAGTCGCATGGTGGCCCCTTTGGCTCCGTTCACTTCCTGTCCGGGCAAAAGCGTGATCACGGGATCCCTGGTCTTGGAATCAAATTCCGAACTGTGGGCTTTTTTGAGGCCGGCGACATCTCGGGCAAACTCAATCACGGCGACCTGCATACCAAGACAGAGGCCAAGGTACGGAATTTTATTCTCACGGGCGTAGCGTGCCGCGGCGATCTTTCCCTCGATGCCTCTCTCACCGAATCCGCCAGGAACAAGAATGCCGTCGACGCCCTGAAGGAGGGCGTCGGCACCCTGCTTTTCGATTTCCTCGGCATCGACCTTGACCAGATCCACCCCCGTATCCTCGCCTGAGGCGGCGTGAAAAAGGGCCTCGGTGACACTCTTATAGGCATCCGGAACCCCCAGGTATTTGCCCACCATGGCGATTTTTGCCCGATACTTTGGTGAGATCATTCTGCCCACCAGTTTTTCCCATTCACGCAAGTCGGCGGGGGGGGCTTTCATGTCTAATGAATGGAGGACCAGTTCGTCCAGTCGCTCCCGGTGAAGCATGAGGGGGACCTCGTAAATCGTGTGTTTGACGTCCTGCTCCTCGATGACCGCCTCGACCGGCACGTTGCAAAAGCTGGAAATCTTTTGCCGGGTTTCATGATCAACGGGGTGTTCACTTCGGCAGATTAGAATCTGGGGCTGAATGCCGATCTCCCGCAGTTTGGCCACGCTTTGTTGCGTCGGCTTGGACTTTAGTTCGCCGGCCGCCTTGATGAAGGGAACCAAAGTGACGTGGATAAAAAGGCACTGGTTGGGGCCGGTTTCCAGGGAGAACTGGCGCAGGGCTTCCAGAAAGGGGAGTCCCTCGATGTCCCCGGTGGTTCCTCCAATTTCCGTTATAAGGATATCGCAGTCCTCGTGTTGCCCCATGTGTCGTAAGCGGTTTTTAATCTCATCGGTCACGTGGGGGATAACTTGGACGGTTTTGCCCAGATAATCGCCACGACGTTCCTTTCGAAGGACTTCCTCGTAAACCTGACCGGCGGTGAGGTTGTGGCGGCGAGTCAACCGGCAAGAGGTAAAGCGTTCGTAATGCCCCAGGTCCAAATCGGTTTCAGCGCCGTCCTCCAGCACATAAACCTCTCCGTGCTGGTAGGGGCTCATGGTTCCCGGATCCACGTTCAGGTAGGGGTCAAACTTCATTAGGCCTACCTTGAGGCCGCGACGTTCCAAAAGGGTTCCCAAGGCCGCCGCCGTCAGCCCCTTACCCAAGGAACTGATCACCCCGCCGGTAATAAAAATGTTGGCCAGGGCACGTTCCGCGCGTGGCACGTCCCCCGGCGTGTCCACACCGACGGATAGGAAGGTAAGCGGAAGGACTTGGATCGCAATCCCGTTCTCCAAGGCACGTAGTTGTTCCAGACGCTCCTCCTTTTCTCCGGAGCTGGGCGGCAGAGAGACAAACTTTCGCAGGGTTTCGGGCGTGTAGGCGTAAAGCCCCACATGCTGGTGGGTCCAGGTACCGTCTTGGTCCGGGGGAACGATTCGCCGGAACCCCAACGCCTGGCCTTGCTGATTGAAGGAAACTTTAACGATGTCTGGGTTCTTTAGATCCTCGGATTTCGGCAGGGGTGTTGCCACCGTGGTCATGCCAAAGGAGTTTTGGAAACCCGCGATCCATTGATCCAAAAGAGAGCCGGTGATCAAGGGCTCATCCCCCTGGATGTTGACGATCCATGCGGCGTCCAATCCTTGGGCGGCTTCGGCAATGCGATCGGTTCCGGAAGGATGATCACCTCGGGTGATTTTCACCTCCGCCCCAAATTCCCCGGCTGCGATGGCAACTCGTTTGTCATCCGTGGCCACGATGACACGGTCGATCTGGCGGGCCTCTTGGGCCCCCTCCCAAACCCACTGAAGGAGGGGTTTCCCAAGAATCGGGGAGAGGGGCTTTCCGGGAAAGCGGGTGGAGCCGTACCGGGCCGGAATGACGCCAATGATAGGCCCTTGTTTCATAGGGAAACCCGCGTTCGGGAGAGAATCCATTGAGCGGCCTCCTCCCAGGTTTCAGCGCATTGATCGGCCAAGGTGGTCGACTGTTGCTCGTCCTCCGGATGGACACGGAGCTTAAGCAGAACGGTTTTGCAGCCCGCGGCATGCCCCGCCTGGATGTCGGATAACCGGTTGCCAACCATGAAAGAGCGGGCCAGGTCCAGTCCATGTTCTTGGGCCGACTCCTGCAACATCCGGGGGGACGGTTTTCGTCGGTCGTCATAGGGATCTCCCGGGGCGGCGAAGCAGTGACGGTACTCAAGAAAACGAATCCCCAGGAGCTGCTCCATTCGGGAATCGACCGCCCGCACCTGCTCTTTGGTGATCAGGCCCCGTCCCACGCCCGACTGATTGGAAACCACAATCAATGGGAGGTTTCCGTTTTGCAGACTTTCCATGGACTTTTTGGCACCGGGCAGAAGCTGGACTTTGTCCGGATCGCCCAGGTAGGGGACGTTTTCGATCAGGGTGTCGTCGCGGTCCAAGAAGACGGCGGCTTTACCCATGGTGGATTGCCGATGCCAGGATTTCCCGGGATGAGACCGTGGCGGTGCCCAGTTTACCGACCACGATGCCGGCCGCGAGGTTGGCCAGTTCCGATGCAACTTTGCCGTCCAAACCGGCTGCCAGACCGGAGGCCAAAAGTGCGATGACGGTGTCTCCCGCGCCCGAGACATCATAGACCTCGCGTGCCCGGCTGGCGATGGAGTACGGCTTTTCACCCGGCTGAAAAAGAATCATCCCGTGCTCTCCCAAGGTGAGGAGCAGATAACGGCAGGACCAACGGACCAGTAATTCCTCTCCGGCGGCCAACCATTCCTCCTTTCTGTGTGATTCAGGTCGGCCCAAGGCACCGAAAGCTTCCAGTCGATTGGGTTTCACCAAGGTGGCCCCCTCCCAATGGAGTGGATTATGGATATTGGGATCGACCAAGGAGGGGATTTTCCTCTCCGCGGATGCCTGTAGGAGGGTCTTGGCAAGCTCCTGGTCAAAAAGGCCTTTGCCATAGTCCTCCAGGATAAGGGCATCGCAACGCGGCAGAATTCGCAGGGCTTTTTTTAATACGGTCTGACGCTCTTTGTTTGTCAGTTGACCGGTCGATTCCCGGTCCACACGCACGACCTGTTGGTGACGTGCCAAAACCCTCGTTTTCCGGATCGTCGGAAGAGTGGGAGATCGCCAAACCCCTGAAGTACCGATTTTATCGTGACGCAAAAGTTGGAGTAGTCGATCCCCGGCCGTGTCACGACCGATTTTTCCGCCAAGTTCCGCATGCACCCCGAGAGAGGCTAAATTACGACCGACATTGGCGGATCCACCCGGATAGGAGAGTTCTCTTTCAACCTGCACCACCGGAACCGGTGCTTCTGGGGATATGCGGGAAACACGTCCGTAGATAAATTCATCCAGCATCAGGTCACCCACCACCAAAATCCGCAGGCGGCTAAAGCGTGAGAGGGCGGCCCGAAGTTTGGTTGGGGTGAGGTGTATGTCCCGCATCCATGAATTATGCCGAAAATGGATTTTACGGCAACGTCCCAGGCTCTTTCCTTGGAAGTTGAGGGGCAGGGAGTTAGGCTGATGGGGTGCTTTTCGATTACCACATGCACACGCCGCTATGCGGACATGCTACCGGGCATCCCCGGGAGTACGCGGCGGAGGCGGTTCGTCGTCGGCTTGGGGAGATCGGCTTTTCCGAGCATAATCCCATGCCGGAGAAGTTTGACGACTGGAGGATGGACTTGCATGACTTCCCTGCATATCTCGGAATGGTCGAGGAGGCCCGTAGGGAATTTCCCCACTTACCCATCCGCCTGGGTTTGGAATGTGATTTCATTCCTGGCCGGGAGGCCTGGATCCGTGAGCTGTCGCAAAAGGCGGCTTTCGATTATTTGATTGGAGCGGTGCACTACATCGCACCCGATTGGGACGTGGACAATCCCTTGAAGTTGGATCGCTGGAAAGATCAGCCTGTGGAGGAGGTTTGGACCCGGTATTTTAAGGCTATGACCCAAGCGGCGCTAAGCGGCCTGTTTGACTTTATGGCTCATCCCGACTTGGTGAAAAAGTTTGGCCACATCCCAAAGGGAGATTTGCGTCCTTACTACCGGGAGACTTTGGATGCCATCCAGGCGGCCGGAGTTGCTATGGAAGTGAGTACGGCAGGCTTAAGAAAAGAGGTGATGGAAATTTACCCTTCCAGGACTTTTCTGCAGGAGGCTTTCCATAGGCAGATTCCGGTCCTGATTTCCTCCGACGCGCATTCCCCCGGGGAGGTGGGTCACGAATTTTCCCAAGCCTTGGATCTCGTGAAGGAGGTGGGGTACCGAAATCTTGTCGCGTTTCGTAACCGCAAAAAGATTCAGATTCCTATCGGGTGATGCAAAGGGCCCTGCCAGTTGCTTTCAGCCTGTTTCTGCAGGTTGCCTATGGCTCCGATATTCTTCCGGGCTGGTGGAAGGAGCATGCAGAACCTTGGAGATGGCAGGAATGGCGGGAGCAGGTGGGCGAAAAAATCCAGGCGCAAGTCGATCCGACAAGAAAAGACCTCCTCAACCCAGGCGGGGATCTTGAACAGTGGTTTCGGCTTTGGCAGTGGCTCAAGCTGACGGAGGAGCCGAATTATGATGACCGGAGAAAGCTGCTGGCCGAGCTGGGGACAGACCCCGAGATCCTGAGGTCTTTTTTGGAAAATCTCCGACCGGAGGATAGTTTGCGGGGTTCGATGGCGATCCTTTGTCAGATGCAGAGCGACCATCCTGAAGACGTGAGGTTCTTGCCGCGACTGGCCGTGGCTTTGGCTTTGGTCTTTGATCAGCCTATTCCGCAAGGATGGCCGCATGGGCAGGTGCGGCGCGGGGCGATTCCCATGGAAAAACCGGATCCCGTTCGGCGACTGCACTCCATGGTGCTTTTGCAAAAGGACCGCCGCTATCTTCTCGATCTGCGGGACCTCATGGTGGATGAGTTAAAGTATCTTGTGGATCACCCTTTGGATGATTCCGAGCTTGATTGGGCGCGGAAAAATGTCACGGCGAGCCGGAGCGGGTTTGGGAAGGTGTTTTCAAGCGTCCGTTACGACATTCCGAGGTATGAGAGAAATATTCTCACATGGCCCTACCCAAGCTATGCCTTGGCCGAAATCCGGCAAAAAGGGGGCATTTGTGTTGATCAGGCTTATTACGCCGCCATGTCCGGAAAAGCCAAAGGATTACCCACTCTTTTCTTCACCGGACAGGGTGACAGCGGGGGGCATGCATGGTTCGGCTATCTTGAGTCCCCGGGGAGGTGGGAGACAGACTGCGGAAGGTATGAGCAGGAGAATTATCCTGTGGGTGAGGCCATGGATCCTCAGGTTTGGAAGCCGATCAGCGACACAGAGCTCACTTTTTTGGCAAAAAACCGGGAGAGGTCGCCGAATTACAGGCAGGCGAGGCTGTGGACAGACTATGCATCCTCTTTGGGCAAAGGCGCGGTTGATGGATGGATTCAGGCGGCTTTAACCATCCAACCCGAGTATCTTCCAGCCTGGAGTCTGAAAGCCGAATTGATGGATCAAACAAATGCCCCCCTGACAGAGAAAAAAGCCTTTTGGGAAAATTTCACCAAACGGTTTTCCCCTTATGCGGATTTAAAGGTCCAAGGGCAGCAAAAGCTCCTTGAGTTGGCTAAAGCCAGTGGGGATGCCAAGGGGGCCTCATCTTTGGAGCGTCAAATTCTCGTTCAGAACCGAACCCGGAGGTTTGACCTTGGGATCGGTGCGGCAGCCGGCCAGATGGGTGAAAAAATCCAGGCGGGTGACTGGGACGGGGCGATGGTATCTTTTCGCGCGGCTCTCCGGGAATATAAAGGGCAGGTTGGAGGGCATCTTTTTTACGGTCTGGTGTTGCCTTTTGTGGAAGCCGCGATTGCGGAAGGGCAGTTCCAAGTAGCCAAGAATGCCCTTGCAGAGGCACGTCGCATTTTTAAGCCCACCCAAGAGACCCTTGTGGGGAGGTCATTTATCCTCCTGGAAGGCAAAATAGCGGAGGGTGACAGGAAAAAATAATTACAGACGCTCGATTTTGGCGCCGAGGGATTTGAGACGCTCCTCGATCTGGCTGAATCCCCGGTCGATCTGGCCGATATTTCGAATTTCGGACTCTCCCTCTGCGCATAGCGCGGCAATGAGAAGCGCCATGCCAGCCCGGATATCGGGGCTGGCGAGTTTCGCCCCCCGGAGTTTGTCGGAGCCCAAAACCACCGCCCGGTGGGGATCGCAAAGAATGATTCTGGCTCCCATCTCCAAAAGCCCGTCGACAAAGAAGAGGCGGGATTCGAAGAGCTTCTCATGGATGAGAACGGTGCCTTTGCACTGGGTGGCGGTGACCAGAGCCACCGAGGTCATGTCGGCCGGGAAGCCCGGCCAAGGGGCATCGGCAATATGGGGGACGGCCCCACCAAACTCCTTTTCAACCTCGAGGGATTGACCTCTGGGCACAAGAATATCCTGACCCTTGATCTCTGTGCGGATGCCCAACCGACCGAAGGTCTGTAGGATCATCCTCATGTTTTCTGGGGCCGTGTTCTTGATTATAAGTTCGCCGCCGGTGACGGCCGCCAGGGCGAGAAAAGACCCCGCTTCCAGGTAGTCGGCACTGATGCGGTGGGTGGCGCCCCTGAGGGATTTCACCCCCTCGATGGTGAGGGTGTTGGTGCCAATACCGGTGACTTTGGCTCCCATGGCGTTGAGCAGATTTCCCAAGGCCTGAACATGGGGCTCACTGGCGGCATTGTGTAAAACGGTCACTCCCTCGGCCAAAACGGCGGCACAAAGTCCGTTCTCCGTCGCCGTAACAGAGGCTTCGTCCAGAAGGATATCAGCTCCTTTGAGTTTTTTGGCTTTGATTTGAATTCCGTCCCGGATGTCGGTGACCTGAGCTCCCAAGGAGGAGAAAATCTGTAGGTGGGTATCCAAGCGACGGCGGCCGATCCTGTCGCCGCCAGGGCGGGGAAGGGTGACTTCGCCTGTGCGGGCAAGCAATGGGCCGGCCAACGTGACGGAGCCGCGCAAACGTGAACCCAGCTCCGGCTGGATCGTTGATTTGGGAGTGGCCCTGGCCTGAAGAGTCAAGGTGCGGCGAACTTGGGCGGTATCGGACTCGTTCGAGGTCAACCC
>RHAF01000151.1 GCA_010028775.1 Verrucomicrobiota bacterium
GGGCCAGCGCATCTTCCTTCGCGCCGCCAGGGAAGTCATGACCCGACTCCCCCAAGCCCGCTTCCTTCTGGCAGGAAGAGGATCGATGGAGTCCGCCCTTCTGGAAGACATCCAGCATCTCGGACTGGGCGACCGAGCCCGACTGATCGGGCAACAGGATGATCCCGTATCTCTTGTTCATGCTTTGGATGTTCTCGTGCATCCCCAAATCGCCACCGAAGCCTTTCCCTCCGTCGTTCTGGAGGCCCATGCTTGCGGTCGCCCCGTGATCGCCTCGGAACTCGACGGCATCCCGGAGGCTTGGAGGATCGGGGGGGTCGGACAACTTGTGTCCGCAGGCGATCCCTTTCTACTTGCCCGTGCCATGATCCATCAGGCCGAGCAACCAACCCCTGACGAATCCGAACGGGCCAAAATGCACCGACGGGTGGAAGCGGAGGCCTCCCTGCCCGTGCAAGCCAAGAAGGTGGAGGATTTGTACCGAAGGTTGATGGCACGCTGAATGATGGAAGATGGGATATGGGTTGGGGTGGAAAGAGGCAGGTGGAAGAATTTTTAGTTTAAGATGAAGATTAAGGTAGGGCGGGCACGATGAGCCCGCCTAGTTCGTGGCCTAAGGCACAAGCTTTCATCTAGTCGCTCTCATCGAGAGCGCCCCGCCAATCGCTGAACTTTGCAAATTCCGATTCGGATTCGGACGCGGCGGAGCGCGTCCCTACAGAGGCTCGAGGATTCAATATTCAATCATTTGACTGATGGCATGTTACTGTTAAAATGCCAACATGATACGAACCCAGATCCAGTTTGAAAAAAAGACCTATGAAAAGCTCAAGGCGCGGTCCAAGGCCTCGGGAGACAGTATCTCAGAGATCGTCCGCCGCTCGCTGGATGAAAATCTGGAGGCCCAGGAGGTTTCCCAAAAATGGTCCCGGGCACTTAAGTCCCTTGGCCAATTTGAAAGCGGTCAATCCGATCTGGCGGAAAAGCACGACGCCTATCTGGAAAACCATTGGTGAAAGCCGTCTTCGTCGACACGTCCGCCTTCCTCGCCGCACTCGATAAAGGAGACCGCTTCCATCAGGAGGCGGCAATCAAATGGTCGCGGACGGCCGAGAGCCGCATGGTTCTTTGGACAACGGACTATGTCCGTCTGGAGAGTTGGTCCCTGATCCAGCGGAGACTTGGCCCGCGGGCCGTCATGGCCTTTCAGGACGACTGGCTGCCTCTCTGCAAGATCCATGAGGTGTCCAAGGATGGTTTTGAGCGGGCGGCGGCGCAGTGGCGGATTGCCCAGCGCCGAAATCTGAGCCTGGTGGATCTGACCAGCTTTGATGCCATGCGCCAACTGGCCATCCGTACCGCCCTGGCTTTCGATGGTCATTTTCAGGAAATGGGATACGAAGATTTGCATGGATGAGATGAAAGGGATCGGGACCCCATGCAGATAAGGATTAAGATAAAGATGAGGTAGGCGGGTTCGATGAACCCTCCCGTTCGCGACCCAAGGCTCAACCTTTCACCTAGGCGCCCTCATCGAGGGCGCCCTACCAAAGCCAGAATTCATAGCCATCAACCGGCCCAACGTTCCAACACGGCCCGCCGGGGACGTCGGGCCCTACCTATCTTTGAACCGTGAACGCGGGAAACTCTCTTCATCCTCATCTTTATCTTCATCTTAATCTTAATCTTAAT
>RHAF01000152.1 GCA_010028775.1 Verrucomicrobiota bacterium
TTCTGCGTCCCCAAGATTTTCTTTAAAACCCAGCCAATCATGAACTTTCAACCCTATCCCAAACCCTTTTTTCTTCCAGCCCTAAGCCACCCCCTGGCCTTTTACCCAAAACCCCCCACCTCCCTCTTTATCTTTAATCCTTTCCTGTAGTGGTCTCCTTCATACAACAGCCACTCCCTATCCACCCCGCCTCCCGATGCCTTGACTTACTTCGTTACGGGTTTCTCCCCACTCCATGGCCCGGTCTCACCATCGTCCGCAATCGCACGGACATTTGCGGACAATGAAAGTCTTCGGGAAAAAGCCCCTATGGTTTTGGCGTAAGTCGCGGTAACCCTGCTGCTGGCCACCACATTGGCCCCAGAACTGATGGTCACATCATAGCTGGTTGCCCCAGCCACAGGCTGCCACGTGACCTGGACCCGTCCCACCGAGTCCTGCTGGGCCGTGACTCCCGCTGGGGCGGCCAAAATGGCCTTGGCCGCAAAGAGGCCCGCCAGCTTGATGGATCCACTCGCACCTTGGTAGCCATCCACCGCGATCCGATATTTCGTCCCCGCTGTCACCGAGAAAGACACTTTGCTGGTCCGGTCTGTTCGGGAAACATCATCATTCGAGGCGACTCCACGCAGGGCGCTGACCACGTCCCCTGTGTAAACCGCCAACAGGGTGTCGAAATTCGACCCTGCCGTTGCCAAAGTCAGCTTTCCGCTGGCTGGGGCTGTCCAGGTCCACCAAACCGATTTTCCACCCGATTGCCCCGCGTGACTCGGCTCTCCCACTTCCTTGGTCGCTCCCACGTTGGAGCCCGTCACGGTGAAGGAAGTGCCTGCACAGGCAATCGCCGAAGCAAAAGCGTCGTTCCCCACGATCACCCCGCTCAAACTCCCCGTGATCGTCAGATTTCCGGAGGCCCCGCTTTTCCCATCCACCGCGATCCGGTACACGGTTCCGGCCACCGCCTGGAACGTCACCTGACTGTCCGTCACCCCGGTCGTCCGATTGTCATTTGAGGCCACCGCCGTTAAAGCTCCTAGGGAGCTTCCCGTATAGACCGCCAACACCGTGTCAAAGGCGGATCCCGCCGTTCCCATCGTCACACTACCCGAACTGGGTGCCGTCCAGCTGTACCAGACCGATTTGGCCGGGGCCTGACCCGCGTGTGCCGGCTCCCCGCTTTCCGAGGTGCCATTCACATTGCTGCCCGCACTCGTCCATGAACTTCCCGCCAGCCCGGTGCCGGAGGCAAAATTGTCATTCACCGGCCGGACCGGGGTCGGATTGTTGGTCGCACCCAGCGCCTTGGCCAAGTTCAGGCGACCCGACCGCATTTTACCCTCCAACGCTGAAACCGCATCCGTCCCGTTCATCAGACGCTGGATCAGACTGACATAAGTGTCCGCAGGGTACTGAGCCGCCAACAGAGCCACCACCCCGGAAACGTGCGGCGTGGCCATCGAGGTTCCGCTGTAAGTCGCGTAGGCGGAGTCCGAGGAGGAAACAGTTGAGTAGATCCCATCCCCGGGGGCCGCAAGGTCGACCGTCGTGCTTCCGTAGTTGGAAAACGAAGCCAGCCCGTCGGTCCTCGTGGTCGCCGCCACCGACACGATGTTGTCCTGCGGATAGTTGGCAGGATAGGAGGCGACCGCATCGTTGTTGCTCGATTCGTTCCCCGCCGCC
>RHAF01000153.1 GCA_010028775.1 Verrucomicrobiota bacterium
CCTCCACTGCTCTCGATAAGAAGCGCACGAAGATAATCTCTGAGAATTCCCCCTCCGTCAAGATGGCTTCCGCACCCTACCTACAGGCATCGGTAGGGACGCTTGTCCCCAAGCGTCCGATTTTGTCTTCAGGATTCAACCCCCTCTTTCCTATCGGACGACCGGGACGGTCGTCCCTACCGAAGCCCATATAATTCATCACCCAAGCCAGGTAGGGCCGACCCACTTTGCACGTCAGGCAGGTCCTACCACTCTGGCGAACCGTATCCTCCACTTAATCTTAATCTTAATCCTAACCTTCATCCTCATCTGCGAATCCTAAACTCCCCATCCTCCATCTTCCCTCTACCATCCTCCCATGGCCGCCCCCGTCCTCCTCCGCTCCGGCAAGGTCCGCGACATCTACCGTTGGAACGACGAAATCTGGCTCGTTGCCACCGACCGCATCTCCGCTTACGACGTCATTCTGCCCAACCCGATCCCGGGCAAAGGCATCCTCCTCACCTCCATCTCCAAATTCTGGTTTGAAACCTTACCCGCCGCCCGTCCGCACCACGTTCTCGGCTTCGACGTTCCCGCCGGCGTTCCCCACCCCGAAAAATATGCCGGCCGCCTGACCCGCTGCCTCCCCGCCAAACCGCTCACCGTGGAATGCGTCGTCCGCGGCTACCTCGCCGGCAGTGCCTGGGAGGAATATAAAAAGAAAGGCTCCGCCTGGGGTCGACCCCTTCCGCAAGGATTGCGCGAGTCTGAAAAACTTCCCCATCCCATCTTCACCCCCACGACCAAGGCCGAGGCCGGGCACGACCTGCCCATGACCGATGCCGAGGCCGATAAAGAGCTCGGCGCTACCTTGTTTCAACAAATTCGCGACCGCAGTCTCTCCCTCTACGAGACCGCACGCACGCACGCCGCCAAGGTCGGAATCCTCCTGGCCGACACCAAATTCGAATTCGGAACGGATGAAAAAGGAAGCCTTCTTCTGATCGACGAACTCCTCACGCCCGACAGCAGTCGTTTTTGGCCCGCCGATTCCTATCGGCCCGGAGGGTCTCCTCCCAGTTTCGACAAACAGTTCGTCCGCGACTACCTCTCCAGCCTCAAGGATTGGAACAAACAGCCCCCCGGCCCCGCACTGCCTCCCCAAGTCATCCAAGGCACGCTCGATCGTTACCGCGAGGCCTGCCGCCTGCTGACCGGAGGCGAACCCCCCTTGCCGCACGCGTGAGCCCGCTGGATCACCGACCCGTCGAGGACTTCCTCGCTTCCGGGGCGATGGAACGGGGCCACGCCCTCCGCACCCAATCGATCCAAAGAAAACTTCTGGAACGCCTCACCTCATGGATGGAGCGCAAACTTCCCGGCAAAGACTGGCGCGAAATCAAACCAGACGACCTCCGCGAATTTCTCTCCTACCGGCGCCACTCCGGACGGGTCGGCCCCACCACGCTGCGGTTGGAAACCTCGATCCTGCGTGGACTGGGCTCGCACCTACACCGAATGGGTCGCACCCCGGTCAACATCGCCGTCGGCCTCCGCTCTCCGAAACTTTCCCGCAAGCTGCCCCCCTCCCTCACCGCCGATCAGGTCCGCCGAATTCTCGAGACCCCATCGGTCAA
>RHAF01000154.1 GCA_010028775.1 Verrucomicrobiota bacterium
ATGACTCCGTCGCCGTGAAGTCGGACATCGAACTCGGGGGAAACGACCAGCTGTTTAACAATCTTGTGGGTCGCGACCTCCAGCGGCAGGCCGGGCAGGAACCGCAGGTGGTCCTCGTCACCGCGTTGCTGACCGGCACGGACGGAAAACAGAAGATGAGCAAATCCCTCAACAACCATATCGGCATCACGGAACCGCCCGGGGAAATTTTTGGCAAGGTCATGTCCATTCCCGACGAAACCTGTGCCCTCTGGCGCGAGCTTCTCGGCTCGTTTCTGGGATTGCCCCAGGAATCTCCGTCCCATCCGATGGAGACCAAAAAGGAACTCGCCGCCGCTGCCGTTCGCCGTTTCCACGGGGATGCCGCCGCCACCTCCGCTCGCGCGGATTTTGAGGCGAAGTTCTCCAAAAAAGATCTCTCCTCGGCGGAAATGGAATCCTTTCGCCCCTCCGCCCCCACCCTCGCCGTTGCTAAACTGGTTCAGGAGACCGGAGTCATTGCCAGCAACTCTGAAGCCCGCCGCTTGATCACCCAAGGGGGGGTCAAATTGGACGGGAATAAAATTTCCGATCCCAAGGCGGAAATCAGCCTCCAAGCGGGCCAAGTTCTGCAAATCGGTAAAAAAACCTTCCTCCGGATCAAGCTCTAGGCGGCTCCCCCCGCATGGCCGCCTTTCGCCCTCCACCGACTTATCCCCTTTCGTTCCCCCTTTTTTTACAGATTGTTCTTTTGCAAAACGCCCACCCCTCGACTCCCCGCTTCCTGCGTTCATCACGGAGACATGCCAATTCGCACCCGCGAGGACTGGGAGAAGAAGGAAGCCGCGTTCCTCGCCCGCTACGCCTCCAAAAGCAAGGAAAGCCTGGGTCGCAAACATCCGGAACAGTCCCACGATTTCCGGCCTGAATTTCAGCGCGACCGCGAACGAATTGTCCACAGCAGTGCTTTTCGCAGCCTGGAATATAAGACTCAGGTTCCCCTCAACGGAACCGGCGATCACGTCCGCACCCGCCTGACCCACACCATCGAGGTCGCCTCCCTCTCCCGCTCCCTCTGCCGATCCCTTGGCCTCAATGAGGATCTGGCGGAAGCCATTGCCTTGGCCCGTGACCTGGGTCATCCCCCTTTTGGCCACACCGTCGAAACCACCCTCAACCAACTCATGCAGGATGCCGGGGGCTTCGGTCGGCGCCGCCAAAGCCTCCGCGTGGTGGAACAGTTGGAGGTCAAATACCCGGAATTCAACGGCCTCAACCTGACCCATGAGGTTCGGGAAGGTCTCAATCCCGTTTCCCTACCGGACATGCAACCCGCCCTCGAGTCCCAGGTGGTGGATATCGCCGATGAAATTGCCCACTCCTGTCACGACCTCGAAGATGCCCTCGAAAACGGTCTGATCGAGCCCACCGCTCTCCTGGGAATTGAACTTTGGAAGGAGACGGAATCAACGGTTCGCAAGAGCTACGCCCGCCTCGATCCGGAGAGAACGCGGCGCTATGTGGCCCGCTGCCTCGCCGACCATTTGGTGGAGGATGCCAACCGTCAATCCGCCGCCAATCT
>RHAF01000155.1 GCA_010028775.1 Verrucomicrobiota bacterium
CGAATTGGCCGATCCAAGAGGCATAGCGGGGGTCCTTCGGGTTGACGGCGATGGCGGTGTCGCCCGGAATGGTTTCGGGTCGCGTGGTGGCGATGGTGAGAAAGCGATCCTTCTGTCCGGCCACGGGAACACGGAAATGATAGAGCAGGCCCTTTTGCTCCTTCATGATCACCTCCTCGTCGGAGAGAGCGGTGCGCGAGACGGGGCACCAGTTGACCATCCGGCGGCCGCGGTAGATCAGTTTTTTCTCGAAAAGGTCGACAAAGACACGCTGGACGCAGGCCGAGTAGGCGGGGTCCATGGTGAAGCGCTCGCGGGACCAGTCACAGGAGGCGCCCAGTTTTTTCAGCTGCTGGATGATGATTCCCCCGTGTTTCTCCTTCCACGTCCAAACCTGTTTGAGGAACTCCTCGCGACCGAGGTCGTCGCGGTGCCTGATTTTTCCCTCTTTCTTCAGGGTGCGTTCCACCACCGTCTGGGTGGCGATGCCGGCATGGTCCGTTCCCGGAAGCCAGAGAACCTCTTTGCCCTGGAGACGGGCCCGTCGGGCGAGAATGTCCTGGATCGTGTTGTTGAGAACGTGGCCCAGGGTCAGGATGCCGGTGACGTTGGGCGGGGGAATGACGATGGAGTAGCCGGTTTTGGAGGAAAGGGGATCGGCCCGGTAATCATTCCGTTTTGTCCAATCCCGGTAGAGGCGATCCTCCACCTTGGAGGGTTCGTAGGCGGGGGCGAGTTCGGGCATGAGGGCAGTGAGATTGCCCCCACTTTTGCCTCAAGAAAAGCCTCTGGGTTAGTCGCCCTGTCCGGCTCCGCCGCCCCGTGCGGCAGCAGCCTCCGGGGCAGCTTCACCGGCAGGGACAAACTGCCACCAGTGCTGCTCGTTGATGGCGTAGATCGGTTTGTAATGCTGGATTTGGCTGGCCGACCAAACGCTCTTGATCTGATTATCCAGGATCAGGCATTGGCCCCCGTAAATGACTCCCAGGATGCAGTGCCCCACCCCCAGGTTCAGATCCTTGACCACCAAAATCCGAAGCTCGTCCTGGGTGAAGCCCAGTTTTTGCAGGGCGTAGTATTTGGCGATGGCATGGTCCTCACAGTCGCCGCTGACGCGACCGGGAACGACGTAATCGGGCGGCTGGGTGAACTGCACGGGAGTGTTCCACAGGTCGGGCACCCCCCAGTTTTTTTGGTCGGGCACATAACGCATGGAGTTGAAGGTTTCATTGACCTTCTTGATCATCTCCATCCGGTCGCCCGACTGGTTTTTTTGGACGAACTCCTCCCACCCCCCTGCGTAGGGGGCGTTGATGTCGGCTTTTTTCTGCAACTCCTCCGCCACGGAAGCGAGAATTCCTGTCCACTTCGGAAACTTCTCGATGGGGTCCTTCTGTTCCACCGAATACTGGCCGTCCCAGGCCCGGAGCGGAAGGGGGAGAAGACAAACCGCGGTGAGGATCATCGAAATCGTTCGCACCAAACGGAATATACCCCATTTACGGGTGAAGGAAATACTTGAGCTTCCCCTCCCATCCGAGGGATAGTTTTCGCTTAAC
>RHAF01000156.1 GCA_010028775.1 Verrucomicrobiota bacterium
AAATACGATGTTTGTCCTATTGTAGATCACGAAACTCTTTCCGGATGGCCTCGAGATTCCGGGAGTAGCCTTCTGCATCTCCGAAGTTGAAGAAGTGCCGGTACCTTTTGTGGGTACACTTGACGCAACGAAAGTGTTTGATGGGGCACCAATACTGCTCCGTCCTCGCGGCAATCTCCGTCACATAAGCCAGAATGCCGTTGGCATAGGCACAGTACTCGCAGTTAATCTTCTCGATAAGGTTCAGGTACTGCAGGTGATGACGGTCAAAAGCCAGATATTCCCCCCGCCGCACACAGGGGATGCCGTAAATGGGGAAGCACAACCGCTGAAACAGGCTGCAGACCAGATCCAGAAGTGCGATCGGGATAAGACAGGCGTAGATGAACGGGGTGGTGATCAGAACCAAGAACCGGGAACCCAGGACATAACGGTGGAGTTTGGTTCGTAGTTTCCGATGCTGACGCCGGATTTCATCCTCAAAGCGAACCCTGGTTTTTTGAATCTTGTAACCGTACTCCCTTTCCTTTTCATGGAGCTCCTCGACAATCTGCTCCTCCAGCGCCCGTATCTCCCCCAAGAGTCGACTGAGTCGGTCATTTTTCATCGTCCGACTCTCCCCCCGAACACCGGGATTTCAAACTCCTCTTTTGCAGGTATCCTTCATGAATGACGGTGTATCGGGACCGACGGGAAGCCGGCCAAATGCTGGCCCACAATCTGCGGGCCTATGACGGATCCGAAAAAGTCATTGTTCTCGGTCTTCCCCGAGGCGGCGTGCAAGTGGCCGAAGAAGTGGCTCGGGGCCTCCATGCGCCCCTGGATGTGATTCTCCTTCGCAAGCTACCTTACCCGCCCCAACCTGAACTCGCCGTGGGAGCAATGGCTGAGGACGGCACCACCTTCATCAATGAGGAGTTTCGGAATGCCGTGGATCAGCGGCCTGATTGGCTGGAACCCAACTTGCACGAACAGATGGGCGTCATCAGGAAAAGGGCCAGGCTTTACCGAACCCACCGGCATCCAATCACAATCCGAGGCAAGACCGTGATCCTCGTGGATGATGGCATCGCCACCGGGGCCACGATGATCGTCGCAATCCGTGCTGTCCGAGCCGCGGGGGCCGCCAAAGTGGTGGTTGCCGTTCCCATCGCGTCACCATCCTCCTTGCGCGAGATGGAAACTTTGGCGGACGAGGTGGTTTGTCTGTCAGCCCCCTCGGATTTTTACGCCGTCGGGCAGGCCTACCTTTCTTTTGACCAGGTTTCCGACGAGGAGGTTTGCCGAATTCTTGACCGAAACGCCTGAGAATCGGGCTCCATACCCCCTACCCTGAGCCACCCACCGAACTTCCAGTTCCGATCGCCCCTTTTCTTTGGCCCGATTCGGGTGGAGAATTAAGTCATGCCCACGGTGGATTCCTACCAGCTGATCGAGGTCAAGGTTCAGACCCTTCAGCAGATCTACAACTCCATGGATCCCTCCCCTTTTCATGAGAGGGATCTGGATCGTGAGGCCGAGGAGTTCATCG
>RHAF01000157.1 GCA_010028775.1 Verrucomicrobiota bacterium
AGCTCCTCCTCGATCTCCGGCTCCAGCTTGGTTTGAAAAGCACCGGTTCGACAGGCAAAGACAGGGAAACCCATTCCCCGCGCACTTTCCAGAATCCCCGCCTTGGATTGATCACTGCCGACCTGCACCACCTCGGCCGGCACCGTTCCCTCGCGGAGGGCGTTGGCCAGGGCCAAAAAATTGCTCCCCTTTCCGGAACCGAGAATCCCCAGCTTGAGGGGTCTCACTTCTTGATTTTTTCCAAAACCGCCGTCGTCGATCTTCCGGGAGTCAGCTTCAGCACTTGTACGATCCCTCCCCCAGCCTGCACCGCCGCCAGCTCTTCCCGATCCAGTTGCTCGGCCTGGTAATCCCCTCCCTTCACATAAACCTCGGGCCGGGCCTCTTGCAAAAACCGGGTGGCCCGCTTTTCGGGAAAAATCACCACTGCATCCACGCAGCCCAGGGCGGCGACCACCTCCGCCCTCTCCGCCTCCGCGTTCAACGGGCGCCCGTCCCCCTTCAGTTCACGCACGCTGGCGTCCCCGTTGACCCCGACCACGAGCACCTCGCCCATTCCTTTCGCCTCCTGCAGAAAACGCACATGCCCCACATGCAGCAGATCGAAACATCCGTTGGTCGCCACCACCTTGCGGCCGGCCTTTTTCTGCTCCTGCCGCCAGCGGGCCAGTTTCTCCCAAGAAAGAAGGATTCCCATGACTGCGAATCTTGACCCGCCCCCCCGCACTCGCAACATCAAATCGGAAACCCTATCCTACTGCCATGGAATTTGACTGGTCCCTTTACTCCACCCCGGAAATCCCCTCCTCCGAGGTGCACGAAAGCTTCGAGGATCCTTTCTGCCTCCGCATCCTGCCCGGAGGAGGTCCCATGGCCGAGCATGCCCGCTTCCTTTGCCTCGGCAAAAGCCTCCGGGGCAAGTCCCTCTTCTCCCTCTACAGCTCCGATGGTCGTCGGATGCGCCCCATCGCGACCCGACCCATGACCGATTCGGAATCCTACTTTTACGAACGAAAAGCCGTGGAGTCCCTTTGAGCCCCCTGGAAAGCATTCGCCGGTGGGAAGAAATTCCCTTTTTTCCCAATCCGAAGGAGGAGACCGCATACTGGCTCGCTCATCAGCTGGACCCGGCTCTGATGAAAAGTTCGCTCTCCCGCAGCGAGGGACAGGATTCCACCTCCATCACCCTACGAATGGACCCCCGGATGCTCAGCCGCTTGAAGCGACTCGCCGCCCAACGCTACCTAAACTATCAGTCGATGATGAAACAGTGGCTCGCCGAACGCCTCGAAAAAGAAATTCCGGGAAACTGAGTTCGCGGATTACCCGAAATCCAAACGAAAGTTGAACCCGAAAGCCTAAGGCTTTCTGCCGAGCAGTCCGCCCAACGATCCGGGCTTTTTGCCTTCATCAGAAGAAGGGGTGGAAGAGGGAGCAGAACCGGACCCACCCTGCTGTCGCCGGGCGGCCGCCTTCTCAGGGTCCACTTCCATTTCGATGTGGCCCTTCACGCTGGCTCCGTCGTTGATCA
>RHAF01000158.1 GCA_010028775.1 Verrucomicrobiota bacterium
AAAACCTGGGGTTCAACTTCGCGCTTCCTGTTACCTCGCCACTGGAAAATATCCCTTCGTACGCCTGGAGCAGGAGATTCAACTTCTGCCCAACGGCGAGGTCAAGGTCATCAAAAACACCGAGATGGTTGGCGACCAGATCATCGTCAAACTCCCTCAAGGCTCTCCCGCCACAGACATCCAAACCCTCGCTGCCAAAATCGGCGGGCAGGCTGCTGCCAAACCATTCACCACCGATACATGGTTGATATCCCTTCCTCAAAAACTCGAAGCCGTGCCTGAAGCACTGGCCGCGAGCATGAATTCGGGGATCCCCATCGACTATGCGGAGCCAAACCATCTTGTCCGTCCACTCAGGACTCCGAATGACCCAAATTTCACAAACAACACCCAGTGGTCTCTCTACAACAACACCCAGCTCAACATTGATATTCATGCCCCCCAGGTTTGGGATAGACGTTTCAACGGCTTTTACACCACAAATGGGGCAACCAACACCGTGGTGGTTGCCGTGATTGATACCGGGGTGCGCTACACCCACGAGGACCTAGCCGCCAACATGTGGAAAAATCCAGGGGAAACCGGCACGGATAGCCTTGGGCGAAACAAGGAGACGAACGGAGTGGACGACGATGGAAATAACTACATCGATGATGTCCATGGCATAGATACGTATGACAATGATTCAGATCCCATGCCAGGAGCTGCTCACGGCACCCATTGTGCCGGTCTGATCGCCGCGGTTGGAAACAATGGAAAAGGTATTACGGGTGTTGCCTGGTCCGGAGTGCAAATCATGGCTTTAAAAATGTTTGGTCCCAATGGCGAAAGTCCGACCGCTATTTCAGATATTACCGCCTGCGTTAATTATGCCGCCAACAAAGGAGCCAAGGTCATCAACGCTAGCTATGGGAGCACCTCGGCCAACAACACGGAGGCTGGATCCATTTACCAGGCGGGCCAAGCCGGGGTGATTATGGTCGCCGCTGCAGGAAATGGAGGCTCGGACTTCATCGGGGACAACAATGACAGCACTCCGTTTTATCCAGCGTGTTACACTTCTTACAATTCTCCCAAACCAGTGCAAATAACCAATATTGTTGCAGTTGGATCTACCGACCGTAATGATAACCGAAGCACTTTCTCCAACTACGGCGCAACCAGCGTCGATCTTTTTGCCCCAGGAGAAAACATGTACTCCACCGAATCCGCCTCTGACTCTAATTACAACTCAGGTAGCGGAACTTCCTTTGCCGCCCCCCTCGTCACCGGAGCTGTCGCTCTGCTCGCGTCCGAATTCCCAGGAGATAGCGTCGGACAACGTATGGCAAGAATAACAGGCACCAATGCAGTTGATGTAGTTCCAGGCCTGAACGGTTACTGCAAGACGGGCGGAAGGCTTAATCTGGCAAAACTACTCCCCGCTGCCGATCCAAGCACCCTGCCTCTGGCCGTTGCCTGGCACCGCCCGGACTATACCGAACCGCTCCTTGGATCCGCCATGCGCACCCCTACCAATGCGGCAATTTC
>RHAF01000159.1 GCA_010028775.1 Verrucomicrobiota bacterium
AGATTAAGATTAAGATGAAGATGAAGATGAAGGCAGTCCGGAAAATGATGGGCTAAGGGTTTGAAGATTCCGGTGGAAGGACCAGGAGGACGGGACCGGGGGTGATCCGCCACCAATGGCCGGTGGAGGAGTGCTCGGCGGAGGTGGTGAAATGATATTGGTCAAGGCGGAGTCGGAGGTAGCTGTTGGGTTGGGGTCCGGGAGGGGGAGAGAGGAGGCTCCAGACGGCGGGTGATCCCTGTTGCAGTTGTTTAAGGAAGGGGCTGAACCACCCGGGCAGTTGGCCACGTTCGGCGGAGAGGGCGGCGAACCACATCTGCCAGTCGAGGCGTGGTTGGAACGGGGCGATTTGGGGAGGGATTCGATCCGGGGCACCGGCTTTGTACGGGAAATTAATGGTTTCCCAGGATTGGCCGTCGCGACTCTGTTCGATTGTAATTTCCGGGCGGCGGGTGGTCATGATGGCAAAGAGACCGTATCCGGAGGTGAGATGCCACGGGGCGAGGGAGTTTTCCCATGGGGTGATGGAGAAGCCGGGGAGTCCCAGGGTTGAGAGAAGGGTGGGGAAGGCGAGGGAAAGTTGGAGAAGAGCGGCCAGCGAGCAGAGATGCCGCCAAGGGACAGGGGTCCAGGGCAGAGGAATCGTTTTGAACTGAAGCCAAGTCGGATAGTAGCGGTTGTCGAGGAGGGTGAGGCATAGGGCGGCGGTGAGGAGGTTGAAGTAGGCGTAGTTTCCGGTGAGCGCGATCAGGGCCATCAAGGAGAGGAAGCCCAGCGCGGCGGCAAGGCGGGCTTTGGGTTGAGGAAAGAGGATGGCGAAGGGGAGCAGGAGTTCGGTGAGGAAAGTGAGAACAGTGGAGAGTTTTAGAAGGGAAGGAGGCAGTTGGTGAATGAACCAGGCGAGAGGGTTGGGAATGGGTTGGGTTTCGAAGTGGTAGGTCATGGCGGAGAGGTCAGACCAGGTGGGGTCGCCGCTGAGAATTTTGACGATACCGGAGCTGAACATCAGGCGGGCGAGGAGGAACCAGAGGGCCCAACGGATGAGGCGGGGAGGGACATCGGATCCGGCGAGTTGCGGCGGGAGTCCGGGTTTTTCCAGAAAGATAAGAAGGAAGCCGGCCTCGAGGAGGAGGGTGTCCCATTGGAAAGAGAGGAAGTCCTGTCCGATGTTAACGAAGGAGAGCCAGCAAAGCCATGAAAGGGTGGCGGAGAGGGGGCGAAGAAGTCCAAGAGTTAAGGTAAGGGAGGAGAACAGACCGAGGATGGCGATGAGTCGGAGGGATGCATCGGTTGAACCGAGCAGCCACGCGAGGGAGGGGAGGGCGACGAAGGGGGATTGGAGGCCGACGATTTCGGTGATTCGAAGGAGGAGGTTTTGAGCGGGAAGGATTCCGTTGGACCCGATGAGTCCTGGGAGTTGGGGGAGAAGGGAGAAAAAAGCAAAGAAGTAGGCGAGTCCCGTGAGGCGGGCGAAGAGCC
>RHAF01000160.1 GCA_010028775.1 Verrucomicrobiota bacterium
CGGAGGATTCCACCATGGCACATAAAAAAGGTCAGGGATCGACACGCAACGGGCGCGACAGCCGCAGCCAACGCCTCGGGGTGAAACGGTTCGGCGGACAAGTGGTCCCCGCCGGTTCCATCCTCATCCGCCAACGCGGCACCAAGTTTCACGCCGGCCAGAATGTCGGCATGGGTCGGGATCACACTCTTTTTGCCCTTTCGGACGGTCAGGTCCGCTTCGACCGGAGCAACCGCCGCATCCACATCGACCCCTCGCCCGCCGCGGCTTCCTAAGCCCGGTATCGGGGCCCCTTCGGCCCGCCCGTGAGCCGACCCGGTGATTTTCTCCGCATCCGCGGCGCCCGTCAGCACAATCTGGCCGGGATCGATCTCGATATTCCGCGTCACCAGCTCGTGGTTCTCACCGGACCCTCCGGATCCGGCAAATCCTCCCTCGCCTTCGATACGATCTATGCCGAGGGACAACGCCGCTACTTGGAATCCCTCTCCGCCCATGCCCGAATTCATTTGGAACGCTTGCCGGCCGCCGCCGTGGATACCATCGAGGGCCTCTCTCCTACCCTGGCAGTGGAACAGCGCCACTCCGGCGCCTCCTCCCGCTCCACCTTGGCCACCTCCACGGAAATTCATGATCATCTGCGCGTTCTTTTCGCCACCAATGGAACCCCCCACGACCCCAAGAGCGGACGCCCCCTCGTCGCCCACTCTCCGCAGCAGATCGTGGATGAAATTCTCACGAGAGCTTCAGGAGAGGCCATCATTCTCCTCGCCCCGCTCACCGACCCTGACCCTGTTCGCCTAAAAAAAGAGGGGTTTCTTCGTGCTCGGATCAAAAACAAATTTCCCGACCTCGCGGAGATTTCCGAACCCACCGATCCGCTCGAATTGGTCATCGATCGTATCCAGATTCAAAATTCCAACCGTTCCCGCTTGAGTGATTCCGTCGAACTGGCCCTGCGCCTGGGCCAAGGGAGATTGAAAGTCGCTTTCACCAAGCCTGATTTTTCAGAAAACCTCAAACAAGCGGACCTGAACTACTCCACCGAACCCGAGGATCCCGAGACCGGCCACCGGGCCCCTCGCCTCACTCCGCGTCACTTTTCCTTTAATAGCCCGGAGGGGGCCTGCCCCGACTGCTCCGGTTTGGGTCACCGTCTCTCGCCGGATCCGGAAAAGATTCTTCCCAACCCGACGCTCTCTCTCGACCGCGGAGCCATTGCCCCCTGGAACCGGGCCCACCCCCGCATCCGCTCCTATTATCGAACCCTGGCACGCGAACTTGCGCGATACCTCGAACTCTCCCCTACCGCCCCCCTTTCCGATTGGCCTACATCGGCTCGCTCCTTTTTTCTCCATGGCTCCCGAGGGCGCCCCATTCCTTGGCAGACCAGCCGAGGCGGACGTCTGATCCGCGAAAAAAAACCGTTCGAGGGAATCGTGGCGGAACTCGATCGCCAAATGAC
>RHAF01000017.1 GCA_010028775.1 Verrucomicrobiota bacterium
ACGGTGGCGGAGGAGGTGAAGCTGGGAAAGCCGTCCCATCGGATCCGGGTGGGGGGTAAAACGATCGAGACCCGGGCGCTGATCGTTGCGACCGGGGCCGGTCATCGGCACCTCGATGTTCCCGGGGAGAAGGAGCTGGAGACCAAGGGGGTGACCTATTGCGCCACATGTGACGGTGCTTTGCCGATGTTTCGCAACCAGCCGTTGGTGGTGGTCGGCGGCGGGGACTCGGCCTGTGAGGAGGCCACTTTTTTGACCCGGTTCGCTTCCAGGGTTTATCTGGTCCATCGGCGTGGAGAGCTGCGGGCTTCCCGGATCATGGCGGAGCGGGCCTTGGGAAACCCGAAGATCGAGCCGGTTTGGAATTCGGTCGTGGAGTCCGTGGAGGGGGTGAAGGAGGGGAAGGTGACCGGTGTGAAACTCAAGAACAGCGCCTCGGGCAAAATCTCTGTGTTGCCCTGTGCGGGGGTTTTCATCGCGGTGGGGCACGTGCCCAACACCCGGATTTTTCAGGGCCAATTGAAAATGGATGAGGCCGGTTATCTGCAGCTTGGTCCTGGGAGCCGGACGAATGTGGAGGGGGTGTTTGGGGCGGGGGACTGTGCGGACAAGGTTTATCGTCAGGCGATCACCGCGGCCGGCATGGGTTGCATGGCGGCAATTGACGCGGAACGTTATTTGGCGGGTTGAGTCGCGGGGGCTTTCGCCGGAGCAGGGAGAGGAACCGGCAAAGATGGGGCGGAGGCGGAGAGCGGAGGCGGGGGTAGTTTTTCCATCAGAGCCCGAACTTCGGGAAGGAAGGCGCTGCCCGTGTTTTCCGCCAGAATGTCATTGAGGACCTGACGCGCGGCTTCGGGACGGTTTTCGGCGATCTGGATAGTGGCCAAACCAACGGCAGCACCCGCACGGAAAGGGTTGGGGGGCCGTTCAGTAATGATGGCCAGATAAAGAGTTTGGGCGACTCCGCGGTCACCCGCGGAGGTGAGGCTGTTGGCTTGGGCAAAGCGGGCGGCGGAGCGCAGGGGGTGTTTGGGGTAGTCCCGGCAGAACTGCTCATAAAGAGCGGCAGCCTTGCGTGGGTCATTCTTTTCCGTGGCATCCGCAGCGGATTCAAGAAGGGCAATGGCGGTGGCCGGCTGACCGGGATAGTCGCGGATGAGTTTGGCCCAAGTCTCGGCACCCCCTTTGGATGCCAGCAAACGGTTGGATTCTTCCCTGGCTTTCTCGGATTTTGAGGTTTGCCAGAGAACCAGGGAAATTCCCGCTCCCAAAACGAGAATTATCGGCACCAGGGTTTTTGGGTTCAACCAGGCCGGTTTTTCCGAGGGAAGTATATTGGGTTGCTCGGCGGGGGTGGGCAGGACGTTCGGCATGGGCAGGGAGAATGAGAAAAGTTAGGCTCCGGGGCAAGCCAGGAAGATAAAAACTGGGCGAGGTTCGGGGTTACCCGCCAAGTTGTGTTGGGGGTCAGTAAATTAGAAAAAAACGTGTTGACTGTAGTGGTATGAGGTGGGTAAAAATGGGTAATCGAGGTGAATATTGTTTATTAGTGGTTAACAAAGACATATGTCAATGAAAGAGGCCTACACAGGCCTACACAGACCAGTTTCAGTTTTCCTTGGATGCCAAGGGCCGTGTCTCCGTGCCCGCGGAGTGGCGGGGAGAGGCTTTTGAAAAAAGATTCCTCGTGATGCCGTCCTCGGACGGTTGTTTGCGTGTTTACCCGGCAAGCTTCCTGGGGCGCCAAATGGAAAAGCTGGCCTCCGAGGGTGCGACCTCCTCCGACTTGAAGCGGAAAAGTCTCGAAAAATTGGCCAGCGTGATCCAGGCGGCCGAACCCGATCAGCAAGGACGGATCATGATCCGGGAAAAGTTCCGCCAGCACGCCGGGCTGGGCCGGGAAGCCATCCTCATCGGTTGCCTCGATCATTTTCAGGTCTGGGAACCCCGGCGGTGGCAGAAGATCGCCCCGCCCACGACCACCTTCGAGCAGGTGGCCAAGGATGCCGGCCTATGATGTCGAACCTCCCTCCGGCTGCCCTGCCGATCGCACCGAAGCGGACGTTTCTCTCTCTCCCGCTCTCCCTTTCCCTAACCGATGAACCTGCTCGCCGCCGGAAGGTCCGGCTGCGGCTGGAGCGTTGCTGGGAGCTCCTCCAGTTGGAGGAGGAAAGGAAACCAACCGTACGCCGAATCTGAAACCGGCGGACGGGCCCGGGAGGCACGTATCGCACGGACAGGTCGAGCGTCCCTGGAGGAAATCATGGACTGGAAACAAATGATGCGGGGGAAGTTGGCATGCGGCTTTTCGTGCCGGAGGGATGACTCCGGCCGGGTGGAGGGTCACGGGGTCGTGAAACTCCCCAAAAGAAACCCTTATGAGCTGATTGGTCTCCGCCGTCCGGTCCGGCGCGAGGTCCTCCGGCTCCGGCCGGCAGACTGAAGGGTGGAGCACGTCCCGGTTCTTTTGGAGGCGACCATGGAGATGCTGCAACCCGCTCCCGGACGCACGGTGATCGATGCGACTTTTGGTCGCGGTGGTCATAGCCGTGCCTTCCTGGCGCGGGGCGCCCGAGTGGTGGCCCTTGATGTGGATCCGGAGGCCGAAAAAGAGGCTGGTCGTTTGGGAGCGGAGGTCGGGCCGGAAAAGTTCCGGTTTTACCGGATGAGTTTCGGTGACCTGCCACGCCTGACGGGAGCCGAGGGACCTGCCGATGCCATCCTACTGGATTTGGGAATTTCTTCGCCCCAGGTGGATCAGGCCGGGCGCGGCTTCAGCTTCCAGCAATCCGGTCCCCTCGACATGCGGATGAATCCCGATTCCGGTGTGACGGCGGAAACTTTGGTCAACGAACTTGGGGAACCCGAGTTGCGAAACCTTCTCCGCCAGGGAGGCGAGGACCGGGATCCAGGAAAAATTGCCCGAGCGATCGTGCGGGCGCGTCCGCTTCACACCACGGTCGATCTGGCCAACGCCGTCGTACGGGTGACCCGTGCGCCACGTCCCGGAGCTAAACATCCCGCCACCCGGACTTTCATGGCGTTGCGTCGCGCGGTGAACCGCGAGGGGGAAAGCCTTACGGAGGTTCTGGCGGCGATCCCGCGGGCCTTGAGGCCCGGGGGTCGGATGGCAGTCCTGACCTATCACTCGATCGAGGACCGGGCGGTGAAAAACTGGATAAGGGAACATTCCGAGGAGGAAAAGCGCCAACCCGGAATGGCCTTTGGCCACGCCAATCCCGAGCGTTGGGTCCGATCCCTCGGGGAGGCTGTGCCCACCGAGTCGGAAATTTCCGCCAATCCCAGGGCCCGAAGCGCCCGACTACGGGGGGCCGAGCGTCTGGCAGGGGAGGGCTCATGAGCCGAAATCAAATCCGCCGGACCAATCAGGTGGGGGGAGCCCAGTTGACGAGCATTCTCGTCGTTGCCGGAATCGCCACATCGCTGGTGGTGGCCTTCGCCCTTCTCCAGATGAACAATATCCGGGTGGCCGGCGAGCTGAAGAAGCTTGAGGTTGCCCGGAATCGCCTGGAGGAGTTGGTGAGGTCGGCCCGATTGCAGTCCGAGCGTCTACGATCTCCCCGTCAGCTTTCGGAGCGATCGGCCCAGATGAGCCTGGGACTGATCAGCGTGAGCCAGCTGGAAATTGTCGAAGCCCCGATACGGCGTCCCTGGAACGGTGCGGACCTGGCCAAGGAGGAAGCACGATGAATCCTCGCAACCGGGTGATCACGGTGACCTTGCTGCTGGCCGCGGCGTTCACCGGGGTATCCATCCGGCTGGTTTGGATCCAGATGGTCAAACAGGACGAGTACCGCGAGGAGGCCATCAAGATGCACACCTGCGGCGAGGCGGTGCCCGCGGAGCGCGGATCGATCCTCGATGTCAGCGGCCGGGTGCTGGCCCAAAGCATGCCCCTGATCGAGGTGCGCGTGGACGGCAAGGTCTTGGCGGAACGACCACAGGAGCTCCCGGCTTTGGCCGAAATCCTTGGGGTTTCGGCGGAATGGCTCAAAGGCCAGTCCGATCCGGAAAACCGCTATCAAAAGATCGCCGAAGGGGTGGGAGCCGAAGTGGAGGGCAAATTGCGGGCCAGCCGGCTGCGTTGCCTCCTCTTGGAGCGAAAAACGGCACGCAATTATCCCAACGGAACGGAGACCGCGCAGATCCTCGGCTACGTGAACTCCCGGGAGCAGGCCGGGGCGGCCGGCGTCCGACCGGCGTTTTTCGAGGTCGGGGAAGCCGGAGTGGAGAAGTCGATGGACCGCTATCTCCGGGGAGTGGCGGGTGAGCGGAGGATCATTCTTGATCGGGCCCGCCGGGAAATTCCCTACTTCCGGCTCAGCGACCGGCCGGCGAGGGACGGATATCATGTGGTGCTGACGCTGGATCAAAGCATTCAGCACATCGTGGAGCGGGAGACGGACGCGCTGATGGAGCAGTTTCACCCGGAGAACGTGCACATTGTGGTGATGCGCCCGGCCACGGGGGAGGTTCTGGCGATGGCCAGCCGCCCGACCTTTGATCCCAACCAAAGGAAGACTTTTGATCCGGAAGGCATGAAAAATCGGCCGATCGGCGACACATACGAACCAGGCTCCACCTTCAAGATCGTCACCCTGGCTGCGGGATTGAATGAGGGTGCGGCCGATCTGGAGAGCACCTACTTCTGCGAGGACGGGCAGATGTTTTACGCAGGGCGCTGGCTGAAGGACCACGAACCCTACGGGTTGCTCACGCTTCGCCAAGTGGTGGCTAAATCGAGCAACATCGGGATGGCCAAACTGGCGATGCAGGTCGGTGAGGAAAAGCTGCTGCACTATGCGAGGATGTTCGGTTTTGGGGAGAGGGCACAAAAGGGCGAGGGGGTTTTGCCCGGGGAGGAGAAGGGGCTCCTCCGGGATCTGAAAAATTGGAACAAGCTTTCCATCACCCGGATTCCGATGGGCTACGAGGTGGCCGTGACCAACCTGCAGATGGCGTTGGCCTACGGGGCGATTGCCAATGGCGGCAAGCGGATGGAGCCGAGATTGATCAAGGCGGTGGTCGATCGCGACAACCGCGTGGTGATGCAGTTTATCCCGAAGGTGGTTTGCCAGGTGGTGCGGCCGGAGACCGCCGCCAAGGTGGTCGAGGCCTTGCGCGGGGTGGTCTCGGATACGGGCACGGCGGAAAACGCGGCGGTTCCGGGGTTCGAGGTGGCCGGGAAGACGGGTACCGCTCAGAAGTGGTCCAACGGGGTTTACTCCAAGGAAAAGTACCGCTCGTCTTTCATTGGCTTTCTCCCGGCTGACCGTCCGGAGTTCCTCGTTTCGATCATGGTCGATGAACCCAAGGGCAAGCTTTACTACGGCGGGCAGGTGGCGGCTCCCGCCTTCAAAAACATCGCCATCCATGTGGCCGAGCAGTTGAACCTCAACCGGGGAGCGGTGGTGGCTACCCGCGAAAAACTGTGAAGCTGACCGAGGTGATGGACGGCGTGAAGGTCCAGGATTGGCAGGGTGGCCGGCAGGCGGAGGTTTCGGCCTTGGCATACCAATCGGGTCGGGTGGAGCCGGGTTTCCTCTTTTGCACCTGGAAGGGGAGGGTGAAGGATGGTCATGCGTTTGTTCCGGATGCGGTCAAGCGGGGTGCTGTGGCGGTGGTGGCCGAGCGGCGACTGGCGGATCTGACGATTCCCGGAATTCGCGTGGCGGACGGCAGGCGGGCATTGGGCCGGATGGCGGCAAACTTTTACGGTCATCCATCCCGGCAGGTTCGGGTGGTGGGGATCACCGGGACCAATGGAAAAACCTCGACGGCCATGTTGCTGCAATCCCTGCTCGAGGAGGGAGGACTCCGCACGGGGCTCCTCGGCACGGTGATGAATGACACCGGCAAGGGCCGCACTCCCGCCCAACACACCACCCCCGAGGCATTGGATCTCCAGAAGCTTTTGGCGGAGATGAGGGAGAACGGATGCCGCGCCGCCTCGATTGAGGTGAGTTCACACGCCCTCGACCAAGGACGCACCGAAGGCGTGGAATTCGCGGGCGCCATCTTCACCAACCTCGGACGGGACCATCTGGATTATCACGGAACACTCGAGGCCTACGAAGGTGCCAAAGCCCTTCTTTTCCGCGGTTTGGGCAATCAGGCCTTTGCGGTGGTCAACGTGGAGGATCCCGCCGGAATCCGCATCGCCGGACAATGCCCTGCCGGGATTCGCATCGTCCGTTACGGGGTGGAGCGGGGTGAGGTGCATGCCCGGAATTTGAAAATGGGCACGGGCGGAAGCTCTTTTATTCTCTGTACTCCCGAGGGGGAGATGGCAGTGACCCTGCCCTGGCTCGGAAGATTCAACGTGGCCAACGCCATGGCCGCCGCGGCCGGTGCCTGGGCGGCCGGGGTTCCCCTGGAAAAAGTGGCGGCTGGCCTGGGAAGAGCCCCGGCAGTTCCGGGAAGAATGGAGCGGGTGGCTGGGATCCAGGAAATCACCGTCTTGATCGATTATGCCCACACGGAGGATGCCGTTCGCGCCGCTCTCGAGACGCTCCGCCCCCTTACGCGGGGTAAACTTTGGGTGGTTCTGGGTGCGGGCGGGGACCGGGACAAGGGGAAGCGGCCGAAAATGGCTGCGGCGGCCGAGAGCTTGGCCGATGAGGTGATTCTGACGTCCGACAATCCACGTAGCGAGGATCCCGGGGTCATTCTTCGGGAAATGCGGGCGGGGGTCGGTGCCGGCTCGCGCGTGAGGGTGATGGAAAACCGCAGCGAGGCGATTCGGAGCGCAGTCCAGGGGGCGGCTCACGGGGATGTGGTTTTGGTCGCCGGAAAGGGCCACGAGGAGTTTCAGGAAATTCAGGGGGCCAAACTTCCGTTTTCCGACCGGCGCGAGGCGGAGCGGGCCTGGGCGGAACGGGGAAGTCGATGAAGCCGCTCTCCATATCCACCTTGTCGGATTTGGCCGGGGCGGATTTGATCCGGGGCAACGGAGAGCGTGTGGCATTCGGGGTGGGGATCGACTCGAGATCGATCAAGCCCGGGGAACTTTTTGTGGCCATCCGGGGACCGAAGCATGACGGACATGACCATGTGGTCGAGGCTGCGGAGAGGGGGGCGATCGCCGCACTGGTGCAGAAGCGGGAGGTTGGAAAGCTGCCGTCCGGTTTTGCCTTGCTGGTGGTCAAGGATACACAAAAGGCCCTTCAGCAAATGGCCCGCGGGTACCGCCGGATGCTTCCGGTGCGGGTGATTTCGGTGACGGGAAGTTCGGGCAAGAGCAGCACCAAAGAAATGTTGGCAGCCGTCCTGGGCACGATGGGGCAGACCCACCGAACCCCTGGAAACCTAAACAACCATTTCGGCGTTCCCTTGACCCTCTTGGGCATCGGGGCGGAGGACATGTGGGCGGTGGTGGAATTGGCGATGAACGCTCCCGGGGAGATCGGTCCTCTGGCGGAGCTGGCCGGACCGGAGGCGGGGGTGGTGACCCACATCGGCTGGGCACACGTAGAGGGAACAGGATCACGGGAGGCGACGGCGCATGAAAAGGGGGCTCTCTACCGCACCCTTCCCGCCACGGGTTTGGCGATCACCAATGCGGATGATCCCTTTGAAAAAATGACCCTGGAAGGTTGCCGCGCCCGGGTGGTGCGGGTGGGCCGTTCGTCCGGAGCGGATTACCGGCTGCAAAAAATCCGCTGCGAGGGTGAAACCACCCGTTTCGTCTGCGAGGGACCCCGCGGAAAAATGGAGGTTTCCTTGCCGGTGCCCGGAGCCCACATGGCCATGAATGCGGCCCAGGCGCTCGCGGCCGGGGTGGAGTTGGGGGCGGAGCCGATGGCGGCCGCCATGGCTTTGGAAAAAATCCGCCTACCGGCGGGTCGTCTCAAGCTGGAGAGGTTGCGGCAAGGATGGTTGATGGATGACAGCTACAACGCAAACCCCGACAGCCTGGCCGCCGGTCTACAGACCCTGCAGGAGCTACCCGGCGACGGAAGGAATGTGGCTCTTCTCGGTGCGATGGCCGAGCTGGGATCCTTTAGCCGCATGTTGCATGAGGAGGCCGGGGCCGCGGTGGCGCGGGGGAAAATCGGTCTGTGCCTGGCGGTCGGGGAGGAGGCGAGGTTTCTGGTGGAGGGTGCGCAAAAAATCCGAACGGGAAACTGGGTCCGCTGGTTCGCCCGGCGGGATGAGCTCATCCGCGCCTATGAGGCGGAGTCCATTGGAAGCGACCGGATCCTGGTGAAGGGAAGCCGACGGGAGGGCATGGAGGTGGTGGCGGCCCGATTGAGAGAGGGCAATAAATAATGCTCTACTACCTCAACCTTCTCAGCGGTTGGTTCGGTCCGCTCAATGTTTTCCAATACGTGACCTTCCGCACGGTGGGCGCGGCACTAACCTCCTTTCTTTTTACCCTCTGGATCGGGCCGAGGGTGATCGGGGCGCTTCTCCGGCTGAAACTCGGACAGCCGCTGCGCCGCCGGGAGGAGGTCCACAAGCTGGCCGACCTTCATGAAAACAAAAAGGGAACTCCGACCATGGGTGGCGTTCTAATTCTGTTTTCACTGACCCTGGCCTGCCTGCTTTGGGCGCGGCCGACCAACTCCTTCCTTTGGCTGGCCCTGGGAAGCACGTTGGCCCTCGGCACGCTTGGGTTCTGTGACGACTATGCCAAAATCCGGAAAAAGAGTTCCGGCGGGCTAAGCGGAAGAAAAAAACTCATCGTCCAAAGCGGGGTGGCGGCGGGGGTGGCCGGCATGTTGATGCTCAATCCGCTGACCCGCGAGGCCGCGGTGAAGCTGCAGATTCCCTTCGTGCGGGAGGATTTCTTCCTCATGCATTTGCCCGTCTGGGCCGCGATCGTCTTTTTTGTCTTCATCATCGTCGGAAGTTCGAACGCGGTGAACCTGACGGATGGGCTGGATGGATTGGCCTCCGGTTGCATTCTGACGGTGGCGCTGGTCCTGGGAATCTTCGCCTATCTTTCCAGCCACGCCAAATTGGCCACCTATCTCTTTTTGCCGAGGGTTCCCGGGGGGGAGGAACTGGTCATCTTTTGTGCGGCTCTTTTTGGATCAGCCCTGGGATTTCTCTGGTTCAACTGCCATCCCGCCCGGGTTTTTATGGGGGACACAGGATCCCTGGCGCTGGGAGGTGCGGTTGCGGTGGTGGCGATCTGCATCAACCAGGAGCTGCTTTTGGCCGTCATCGGGGGGGTGTTCGTGATGGAGGCGGTCTCCGTCATACTGCAGGTGCTGTCTTTCAAACTGACGGGACGCCGCATCTTCGCGATGTCCCCGATCCATCACCACTTTGAACTCCGCGGCTGGAGTGAAACCGCCGTGGTCACGCGTTTCTGGATCCTCAGCGCGGTCTTCGCCCTTGCAGGGCTGGCCTCGCTCAAGCTGCGGTGAAAGGAAAGGAAAACACATGGGAAGGCCAACAAGTCGTGGTGGTGGGATTGGGCCGAAGCGGTCTGGCGGCGGCGGAATGGCTTTTGGCCCATGGTTCGGAGGTGACGATGTTCGATGAATCTTCCTCCCCTGGGATGAGGGAACTGAGCCAAAGGTGGCGGGATCGCGGGGCTTCGGTGATCACCGGGGTGCCTGAGCTTCCGGCAACGCGTTTTTCCTTTGCCTTGCTTAGCCCCGGCGTGGATCCGCGGCGACCGGTGGTCTTGCAACTCAAAAAAGCGGGGATTCCAATGATTGGAGAGTTGGAACTGGGCTCACGGGCCTGTCTTTGCCCGATCGTGGCGGTCACGGGGACGAATGGAAAGAGCACGACCACTGAATTGATCGATGCAATTTTCCGGGCGGCGGGGAAAAAATCGGTGGCCTGCGGCAATCTGGGCCGACCCCTCTGCGAGGTGGCTCCCTTGAGCGGCGGGCTGGATTACGCGGTGGCCGAAGTCAGTTCCTTCCAACTGGAGACCATCGAAACCTTCCGTCCTCGCGTGGCCGTTTATCTGAACCTCACGCCCGACCATCTCGACCGATATGCCGACATGCGGGAGTACGCCGCCGCCAAGAACCGGATTTTTCAAAACCAGGAGGCCGGGGATCTCGCCGTCATTCAAAAAGGGTTGAAACTGCCCGTCCTCCGTGCGCGCACGGTCACCTTCTCATCCAACGATCCCTCGGCGGATTACACCCTGCGCGAGGGTTGGCTCTGCGCGGGAGAGGATCGTGTCCTGCGGCAGGATGGGACCCAGCTCCGCGGCCCGCACAATGCCGAGAACCTGTTGGCCGCAATGGCGGTGGCCGATGCCGCCAAAATCTCCCGGGAGGCCGTGCAAAAGGCCCTCTCGGCCTACCACCCGCTGCCTCACCGATGCGAGGTGGTGGCGGTGAGGCACGGGGTGACCTGGGTGAATGATTCCAAGGCCACCAACCTGGATGCGATGGTGAGGGCGGTGGCGGGGATGACCGGACCGGTGATCCTGATCGCCGGAGGGAAAGACAAGGGTTTCGATTTTGCGGAAAGCCGGAGCGCCGTGCAGGGAAAGGTCAGGGCCGCCCTTCTGCTGGGCGAGATGGCCGGAAAAATCGAAAAGGCGTGGACCGGCCTGATGCCCTGCCGGCGGGTGGCGGACCTCGGGGAGGCGGTCCGCCGGGCGGAGGAAATGGCGAAAGCCGGGGAGACGGTCCTGCTTAGCCCGGGTTGCTCCAGTTACGACATGTTCAAAAATTTCGAGGAAAGAGGGGAGAAATACAGGCAGTGCGTCACCGCCCTGCCCAAGGAGGAAAACAAACAATGAGCGATGAACTGCTCGAATACTCGGCGAAACGAAGCAACACCGCGATGATGGAGACGGAAAGCTCCGAGCGGCCGGCGAAGACGGGGGGCCTCAACCGGCTTTCCACGATCTTCCTGGTCGTGCTCGGCTTGCACGTCGTGGTCATCGTCGGGATCAGCGCCTATCACCTGCTCCGCGGCAATCCGGACACCAGCATGACCTCGGGTTCCGAAGTCATGCCCGCTCCGTCCGTGGAGACGGTCAAGGCGCCCGAGGCCCCGGCCCCGGCGAGCTCCACCCCGGAGGTGACGAGCTCGATGCCCAGCCCGGATGACAAGGTCTGGCAGGTCAACGGAACGGCTCCGACAGAGGCCCAGGTTCCCGCGGCGGCGACCCCTGCACCGGCAGAGGTTCCCGTTGCGACAGCCCCGGCGGCGGAGCGCATCCACGTGGTGGCCAAAGGTGAGACCCTTGCCAAAATTGCCAAGGCCAACGGTGTGACGGCGGCGGCCTTGGCCAAGGCCAATGCGGTGGATCCGGCCAAATTGAAGATCGGCCAAAAGCTGAAGATCCCCGAGGTGGCGGGCACCGGAACCGAGGCCAAAACCCCGTCCCTAGCCTCGGCTCCGGCCAAGGCTGTCATGGCCGCGGCGGCCAAACAGGAAGCGAGCCCGGCGGGAACCTACACGGTGGCGGCGGGTGACACCCTGGCCAAGATCGCAAAAAAATTCGGCACCAAGGCGGAGACCCTGGCGAAACTGAACTCCATCAATGACCCGCGGAAACTGAAAATCGGGATGAAACTTCAGGTTCCCGGGGAGGCTTCGGCCAAGGCGGCGGCTCCGGCGGCGGCTCCGGCCCCGGCGGGACCTACCGACATGGCGATGCTGCCGAAAAACACATCGAACTGATTCCGGCATGGGACGTAACACGGCGCACACCCTGCTGATCTGCGTGGCGGGACTGATCGGGCTAGGCCTGGTCATGCTCGCCAGCGTGGGTCCCTTCTCCCCCGACAACCGGGGCCAACCCCTTTTCTTCCTCCAAAGGCAAGGGCTCTGGCTGGTGGCGGGGATCGGGGTGTGCGTTGTGTTGGCCCGGATGGATCCAAAAGTTCTGGTCCATCGCGGGCTTTGGATCCTCGGCGGGGCGACCTTGCTTGTGTTGCTCTGCCACGTGCCCGGCATCGGAAAGACGGTCAAGGGTTCGGCCCGGTGGATCCCCCTGGGCCCGTTTGCCCTGCAACCGGGTGAATTTCTGAAACTGGCCACGGTGATTTTTGCCGCGGAATGGGTTCACCAAAAGAGGGAAAAAATGAAAAGCCCCTGGCACGGGCTGATTCTGCCCATGCTGATCCTGGCTTTGCCCATCCTGTTGCTCTTGAAGCAACCGGATCTTGGGTCGGCGATGTTTGTCGTGGCGGTAGCTTCGGTGGTGCTGTTTGCGGGCGGGGCTCCGATTCTTCCCCTCGCGGGGCTGGGCCTGTTGGCGGTGGCGGGACTGATCGCGTTGGCCCTCACCATGCCCGAGCGAGTGGGGCGTTTGGTCGCTTTTATGGACCCGCAGGCCCATCGGCAGGGAGGTGGGTACCAGGTTTGGCAGGCCCTGGTGGCCCTAGGTTCTGGGGGAACGAGGGGCGTGGGACTGGGTCAGAGCGTGCAGAAGATGTTCTATCTTCCCGAGGCCCATACCGATTTTATTTTCCCGATCCTGGGGGAGGAACTGGGACTGCCATTCACCCTGAGCGTCGTGGCGGTCTTTTTGGTCATCACCCTCCTCGGAGGATACATCGCGTGCCATGCCCCGGATGTCACGACCATGACCCTGGGAATCGGGTTGACGGCCCTGGTGGCGATGCAGGCGGTGGCAAATTTGGCGGTGGTCACGGGTCTATTGCCGCCCAAAGGCGTGGGTCTTCCTTTTATCAGCTACGGGGGTTCCAACCTGGTACTGTGTCTCGCCTCGGTGGGTCTGCTGGTGGCATTGCATCGTCAGGCCCACTACCGCGAGGAGGCGCGGAGCCGCCGCCTCGTCGGGAGGGGCAAGTGAACGTCATGGGAAGGTTGATGATCGCCTGCGGGGGGACGGGTGGACATTTGTTTCCTGGTTTGGCAGTGGCCGAGGCGGTGCGTCGTCGCGGACATGAGGTCCGGTTTTTCATTTCCGCCAAGAAAGTCGATCGACGCGCCCTGGCCGGGGCCGGGGAGTCAAGCAACGGGGTGGAGATTCCGGCCGTCGGATGGACCGGCTTGTTGGGCGCCATCGCCTTCTTTCTTCGCCTTGTGAAGGCGGTGCGGAAAGCAGGGGAGGAGCTGGTCAACTTCAAGGCCGACGCTCTCCTAGGCATGGGGGGGTTTGTTTCCGCCGCTTCGGTGGGCGCCGCCCGTCGGAGGGGTTTGCCCTACTTCCTCCATGAATCAAACGCCATTCCCGGCCGCGCCACCCAGTTCCTTTCCGCCGGCGCAAAAAAGATGTTCGTCGGCTTCGAAGAGTGCGGTCGCCACCTTCCTAAAGCGAAAGTGCAGTTTACCGGTACCCCCGTCCGTGGCCGTCTTGGAAAAATCTCCAAGGAAGAGGCCCTGAAAAAACTCGGACTCCATCCCAAACGCCACCTGGTGGCCATCCTGGGTGGCAGCCAAGGGGCGAGGGGGATCAACGAAGCCGTGCTTCGCGGCCTGCCCGCTCTCAAATCTCTGGCCGCTTCCATCCAAATCCTTCATCTCGCCGGCGAGGCCCACGCCGACAAGGTCCGCCGGGGGTACGACCGCTCCGGTTTTCACGCTGTGGTCCTCGGGTTCTGCGACGACATGGATGCGGTTTACGCCGCGTCCGATCTGGTGGTCTCCCGGGCCGGGGCCGGCACCTTGGCGGAACTGTCCGTCTGCGGTGTTCCCGCGATCCTCGTCCCGTTTCCCGCGGCGGTGGACGACCACCAGACCGCCAACGCCCACGCTTATGCCGACCACGGGGCGGCCGAAATTGTGGCGGAAAAGAATCTCGTCGGCACAGAGCTCGGCCAGCGGATCGCCCGGCTGATGGGCGACAGCGTTCGGCAGGAACACATGCGCCGGGCCGCCCGTCAGCATTTCACCGCCGATGCCGCCGACAAAATCGCGGAGGAGATCGCCCATGTCCTTTGACGAGAGCAGCTGGACGAAAGGGAAGCGCCGGATCCACCTGATCGGGATCGCCGGCTCCGGCATGAGCCCGTTGGCTGACATCTTTGTCGACCTCGGCCACGAGGTGACCGGGTCCGACCTCAAGGAGGCGCCCGAGCGTCTTCGCGACCGCGGGGTTCGCATCCGGATCGGTCATCGGGCCGAACAGATCGGCAACGCGGAGGTGGTTATCGCCTCCGCCGCCGTCCCGGACTCCAACCCTGAATGGCTCGAGGCCGGAAAAAAGGGCATTCCGCGCCTCCGGCGGACCGAGGTGCTCGCCCAACTTGCCTCCCAAAAAAAGCTCATTGCCGTTCTTGGTTCCCACGGGAAGACCACCACCTCCACAATGTTGGCCCACATCTGGAGAGAGGCCGATCAGGATCCCTGCTTTTATCTCGGTGGTTACGCTCCTTCGTTGGGTGCCTCCGGGGCGTGGAAATCCGGCGCCTGGCTGGTGGCCGAGGTGGATGAAAGCGAGGGCGCACCCGCCCAGCTGAAGCCGGCCGCCGCCATTTTGCTGAATGCCGATCACGAACACGCCGACCGATACAAGAACGAGAGCGAGGTGGTGGAGGCCTACCGAAAAGTTCTGGGACATGTAAGCGGCCCGTTGGTGGTTGTGGCCAAGGAAGAGAAGGCGGCGATGGAGGCGGCCAACGCCCATGCCGCCAAGAAGACCTTTGGGTGGGAAAAGAGCGGGGCGGACTACACCGGAACTTGGAAGGGGGAGGATCAGGAGGGGGTCAGCTTTGCCGCAACGAGGGGCAACGAGGATCTCGGCGTCTTTCGAGTGGCCGCGCCGGGCCGTCACAACGCAGGAAACGCCCTTGGCGCCGTCGCTCTGGCCCGTGAGGCCGGATTGGATGTGGAAAAAATCCGCCGGGGTCTGGCCGCATTTCGGCGGGCCGACCGCCGATTCGAAATTCTGCTTTCGACGCCTGAACTGGAGATTGTGGATGACTATGCGCACCACCCCCGCGAGGTGGCGGCGACGGTCGAGGCCGCCAAGGCCCGCGGTCGCAGGCGCGTGGTCGCGGTTTTTCAGCCCCACCGGTACACGCGTCTATCCACGTTCATGGGCGGTTTTGTCGAGGCGTTGGCCCGTGCCGATGTGGTGGTGGTATTGCCTGTCTATGCGGCCGGGGAGCCGCCGATCGAGGGTTCCGGTTCGGCCGTGCTCGCCACACGTCTGGCCGAGCGGAAGGTCCTGGTGGAATCGGCCGGGTCCATGCCGGAAGTGCGGTCGGTCCTTGGAAAAATTTGGCAGGAGGGGGATCTGTTCCTCGTGATGGGTGCGGGGGATTCCACCCATTTGGCCCATCGTATGGCATCGGAGGCGCCTCTCTTTCTGGAGATCCGCAGGCAGGTGGGTGGGCAGGGCGAAGTGAGGTGGTATGAGCCGATGCAAAAACACACCACCATCCGGATCGGTGGCCCGGCCCAGGTTTGGTTTGAGCCGGATCACGAGGAGGTTCTTGCAGGGGTGGTGCGGTATTGCGACGAGAAAAATATCCCCATGACGTTGGTGGGCAGGGGAAGCAATCTCCTCGTCCGGGACGGAGGCATTCCCGGAATCTGCGTGAATCTCGGTCGGCCCGGCATGAGCCGGATCGAGGTGGTGGGTGGAAAGATCCGGGTCGGAGCGGGTGCCCGGCTGAAACAGATTGTGGCCAAGGCCAGGGAGGCGGGGATCGGGGGCCTTGAGTTCATGGAGGGTATTCCCGGCGCTCTGGGCGGGGCCATGCGGATGAACGCCGGGGCGATGGAGTCATGGACTTTCGAGGTGGTGGAAAGCGTCCGGGTGATGGACCGGAGGGGGAAGGTGTTGGACGTCCCTGCCGCCGATTTCGAGGTGAAGTACCGCAAGGTGCCGCGATTGATGAGGGACATTGCCCTCGGGGCGGTTCTCAAGGGTTCGGTGGTCCGTCCGGAGGAGATTGCCGAGCGGCTGAAAAAATACAGCCGGAAGCGGTGGGATTCACAACCGGCCGCACCCAGTGCCGGCTGTATTTTTAAGAACGCCGATAGCATACCGGCCGGCAAGCTGATCGACGAGCTGGGGTTGAAGGATACGGCCGTGGGTGGGGCACGGATTTCCCCGGTGCACGGCAATTTCATCGTCAACCAGGGTGGGGCCAAGGCGGCCGACGTTCTGGCGCTGATGGACAAGGTTCGCGCCCGGGCCAAGGCGGATCGCGGGATCGAGCTGGAGCCTGAGGTCATCGTGCTGGGGGTGGATGAATGAAGCCGGAGAAGATGAAGGTGGCCGTGTTGGCCGGGGGGATCTCCGGGGAGCGGGAGATTTCCCAAAAGAGCGGAGCGGCGGTGGCCAAAGCATTGCGTTCGGTGGGGGTGCGGGTCATCGAGGTGGATGTGAAAACCCGTTCGGCGGATGTTCCGGCCGGAACGGACCTCTGTTTCCTTTGTCTTCACGGGGCCTATGGGGAGGACGGGACCGTGCAGACCGAACTTGAGGCCAAAGGGATTCCCTATACGGGAAGCGGGGCGGTGGCCAGTGCGCTGGCTTTCGACAAGTTGAAGGCGAAAGAAGCGATGGCGGCGGCGGGAGTACCTCTGGCGGAGGGAATGGAGTGGACCCGGGAGAATGATTGGGCTCCCCCCTACGTGCTCAAGCCGGTGGCGGACGGTTCGAGTTTGGGGGTGCATCTCGTCCGGACCGAGGAAGAGGCCCAAAAGGCAAAGAAGGAAGCCATGGCTTGGAAGGGGGCCATGATGATCGAACGTCTGGTCGAGGGTGCCGAGATGACCGTGGGAATTCTCGGCGAAGAGGCCTTGCCCGTGGTGGAGGTGAGGCCAGGGAAGGGTTTTTATGATTTTCGCAACAAGTACACCGTGGGAGCCACGCAATATCTGTGTCCGGCACCGATCGAAAAAGAAAAGGCGGCGGCTTGCCAGCAGATCGCGCTTCAAGCCCACCGGGCTCTTGGGTGCGAAGTGGTCTCCCGGGTGGATCTGATGATGGATCAGGCCGGTCAAACAGTCGTGCTGGAGGTGAACACCCTTCCCGGCATGACGGATTTAAGCCTCCTGCCTCGGGCGGGCCGTGCCGCAGGAATCGATTTCGCGTCCCTCTGCATCCGGCTCATGGAGCTGTCATGGGCGCGCTGCAAAAAAGGAGTCAACGTATGAAGTGGAACGAAATTCTGGGTAAAAAAGTCCGCCCCCGCAGCCGTCGTCCCCGACATGTCCTTCATGCCAAGATGGGTGGCAAGGCCCAAGCCCGCGAGTTCAGCCGTCGGGTCGGCATCCTCCTGTGCCTGGCGGGATCCTTGGCCATGGCGGGCCTGGTGACCTCCGTGGGAATGGACGTGATCCTGGGAAAACTTCTCTACAGCAACCCGGATTTCACCCTTCGGCGTTTTCAGGTCGAGCAGCAGGGCAAAATGGGCAAAGGGGAGTTGGTGGCCGCCTCGGGTGTGAGGATCGGACAAAATCTCCTGCGCATCGATCTGGAGGACGTGAAACAGTCCATCCAGAGGCTGCCGAACATTGCATCGGTGCGGGTGGAGCGCCGCTTGCCGGACACCCTCTTTCTGGCGGTCGAGGAACGCAGGCCCGTGGCTCTGATCTGTCCCACGCCCACGGCGGGGACGCAACTGGCCCAATCCACTTATTACATCGACGCCCGCGGGTTCGTCCTCAAGCCCAAACCCGGTGAAAAACTGATGTCCTTGCCCATGATCCGCGGCATCTCAGCCGATGAGGTGGTGGAGGGGGAACGCACCAACAACGCCGAGCTCAAATCCGCACTCCTTTTTCTCAAGGTGGCTCCCCTGGCGCCAGTCCGGGACGGCTTGGACTGCTCCGTCATCATGATCGAGGGGCCGGGCAGGTTCCTCGTCTCCACCCCGAGGGGCGGAAAGATCCGTTTTCGCAGCGGATATCTTGAGGAACAGTTTGAACGGCTGGGAGTGATTTTTGATTACGCGGAAAACAAAGGCCGGATCGTTCACACGGTGGATTTGACCCCCGAGCGAAACGTGCCCGTCACCTTCACCAACTAAACCGGAGAACCATCCCATGATCATGCGAAGAACCCCTGCCAACGAAATCCTCATCGCCACCGACCTCGGCACACAGAAAATGACCGTGGCGGTCGCCGAAATGGCGGCCGATGGTGCCCTGACCCTTCTGGGGGTCGGGGAGTCCGCCTCGGCCGGCATGCGCAAGGCCGAAGTGACCGACTTCAACCACGCCCGGGCTGCGGCCCGGATGGCCCTGGCGGAAGCCGAACGCCGGACCCAGGCGGAAATTTCCGAGGTTTATTTGACCCTGAGCGGGACCCATCTCAGTTCAAGGAACGAGTCGGTGCGGGTGGCCACCCTGCCCGAGCATGAAAATCGGGTGACCGAAGAGACCTTGGAGGAATTGAACAAACTGGCCTCCAACCTTCCGCTCAATCGGGACCACGCGATCCTCCATGAGCTCCTGAGGGGTTACTCCCTCGACCGGGGGGTGGCTTCCAATCATCCGCTCGGGGTCCACACCGAGCAGATCGAGGCCCATTACCATCTGGTCAGCGGAAAAAGAACACGTTTACAGACGGCGGTGCAGTGTGTGGCGGACCAGAGGATCCGGGTGAAGGGCTGCACCTTTTCCGGCTACGCCTCCGGGCTGGCGGTGTTGGGCGAGGAGGCGCGCCAGCGTGGAACCGTGGTGGTGGACATGGGTGCCGGAGTCACCGACGTGACGGTCTGGCGGGACGATGCCGTGGTGCACTCGGCGGTGCACGGGGTCGGAGGGGACCACCTAAGTCAGGACCTCTCCATCGGATTGGAGATTCCCTATGCCCGGGCGGAAAAGCTGAAAAGGGAATGCGGAGGTCTGGTTCTCGAACCGGCGGAACGGGATGAAAAGGTCACCCTCGCCAGGGAGATCAGTTTTGACGGGAAAACTTTTTACAGGGAGGCGATGGTTCAGATTCTGCAGGCCCGGATGGCCGAAATCCTGGAAATCATCCGCGACGATCTGGAACAGCAGAATCTCTGGGGGGCGATCGAGACGGACGTGGTGATCACCGGGGGCGGGGCCCGCATGCGGGGTCTTGCCCGGTTGGCCTCGGAAATTCTTCCTCGTACGGTGCGGATCGGACGGGCGCGGGATTTCCTCGGTGAGCAGGGCGACCTGGAGCGGCCGGAATTGGCCACCGTCCTCGGCACGTTGAAATATGCTGCGGATTGTGAGCGCCGGGAGGCGGGACAAACCCAAGGTTGGCGGAAGATCCAGAAGTCCCTCGGACGG
>RHAF01000161.1 GCA_010028775.1 Verrucomicrobiota bacterium
GCCGTACATTGTGGATGAGTCGGATGCAGCTCTCCTGGCCATGCTGGAAAAGATGGATGGAGCCTCGGTTCACGGTGAGGCGGAGCTGACTCCGGCCCTCCGGGATGTGTTTTTTCCCGTGTTGCTGGGGCATCCACGGGTTTATGTCGGCCGCAGAAAGCATCTTAGTGTGAGCCGTGCGGCGGAGGGGACCCGCATCAAGGCGGAACTGGATGATGGGGGAATCCTCCACCTCGATCTAATTCCGGCGGCGAACGGACCGGAGGGAAGTGAGGTGTTGGAGGCCGGGAACGGGAGATGGCGTTTGGCGGGGGAGCAACTGGAACTTCTAGACAGTCTGCCCCATGCCTATGAGGGTTTGCGGAAAGGGTCCCGGACCGTGACGCGAGAGGGCTTGGCCACCTTCCTGCAGAGGGAGATGCCGCAACTGGAGCGACATGTGCGGGTGGAGCCCGGGGAAAGGCTGAAAAATCTCCAGTTTGAAACCATGGCTCCCAAGATCCGGGTGGAATTGGACGGCCTGCTCTCCGGGGTGAGCTGTCAGCTCGAGGCCGTTTATGGAAACGAGTCCCATATCCTGACCGGAATGCCGGGTCAACCAAGGGGATGCGAAGCGGTACCGCGTTCGTGGGCGAGAAATGGAGCGTGTGGCGCAGCGGGAGCTTTTGGCGGCTGGATTCCTTCCGGGTCAGCGGGCGGCGGAGCGTTACACCTTGGCGGGGGAGGGGAAAGTGGGGGCCTTTTTGGCCAACGTCCTGCCCCGTTGGAAAAAGAAATGGGAGGTGAAGGTGACCCCACGGATGGAGTCGTTGCTTAGTCGCTGCGATTATGTGGCGCCGGAGGTGACTTTGCGGGATACGGGCGGATCATGGCTGTCAGTTGAGGTGGATTTCCGATCCGGTAGCGGTGCGGATGCGCTGAGCCCCGCCGAGGTGCAACGGCTTCTCCAGACCGGTCTCAGTCATCATCGTCTGGCAGGAGGACGGATCGCCCTCGTTCCCACGGATGACGTGGCCGAGTTCCATGAAGTATTGCGGGACTGCCAGGTCAGGAACGATGGTACCCGCTACAAATTGGAAAAGCGTTTTCGAGGTTATTTTGGGGAGGCGATCCGGGCGAGCGGATGGAGCCTGGGAGGCCGTTCCAACTGGAAACCGCCGGAGGAGCTTTTCCACTACGAGGAGCCCAAGATTCCGGAACGTTTAGAGAAGATCGCCCGTCCTTACCAAAAGGAGGGAATCGGCTGGTTGCAGTACCTTGCCAAGAACCATTTTGGAGGGGTGTTGGCCGACGAGATGGGTTTGGGGAAGACGCTGCAGACGTTGGCTTTTCTGGAGCTCCGGCGTAAGGAAAACAAAACCAAGTTACCCAGTCTGGTCCTCTGCCCGACGAGTCTGGTGATCAACTGGATGGATGA
>RHAF01000162.1 GCA_010028775.1 Verrucomicrobiota bacterium
ATCACCCCTTGGGCGAGGGTGGAGAGGTTGGTTTCCTTTTGGCCGGCGAGGTAACCGGTGAGACCGCCGGCGAAGGTGTCTCCAGCACCGGTGGGATCGAGCACCTGTTCCAAGGGGACGGCTGGGGCGGCAAAGGCGCCCTCCGGGCCGGAGAGAAAACAACCGTGTTCTCCCTTTTTCACGGCGACATACCGGGGGCCCCTCTCCCGGAGCCAGCGGGCGGCCCGGACGAGATTCGGCTCATCGGAGAGCTGGGTGGCTTCGGAATCATTGAGAATGAGGAGATCGACCCGGGGCAGAAGTTCGAGCAGGCGGGCGCGGGCGATATCGATCCAAAGGTTCATGGTGTCAGCGACGACGAACTTCGGCTTTTGCATCTGGTCGAGGACGGAGTGTTGGAGGTCGGGGGTTAGGTTGCCGAGAAGAACAAAAGGGAGTTTTTTCTGACTTTCGGGTAGCTGGGGTTGGAAATCGGCCAGCACGTTGAGATCGGTCGAAATGGTGCGGCGATTGTTCATGTTCTGCTCGTATTGGCCGTGCCAACGGAACGTTTTGCCCGGGGCCACCTGCAGGCCGGAGAGGTCGATCTTCCGTTTTTCCCAGATGGCGCGGTGGTGGGCGGGGAAGTCCTCACCGACGACGGAGTTCAGGCTGACGGGGGCGTGGAAGCTGGCGGCCAATCCGGCGAAGGAGGCGGAGCCGCCCAACAGGTCGGAGCGCTCACCGTGCGGGGTTTCCACGCGGTCGATGCCCACGGTGCCGACAACCAAAACGCTCATGACCGTTTAGCATCCTTCATCGGATGCCCACTGCCAAGCCGTGAAAGAATCTCCCGGGCGGCTTGGGCGGGATCTTTGGCCTGGAGCAGATAGGAGACCACGCAAACGCGGGTGGCCCCTTGCTGGCTGATTTCCGGGATCCGGTCGGGACGCAGGCCGCCGATGCAGAAGAACGGAATTTTTATGCGGCCGGCGATTTCACGAACTTTTTCGGGACCGATGGGACGATAATCAGGTTTGGTTCCCGTCGCGTAGATCGGTCCGAATCCAAGGTAATCGGGCTGGAGGGCTTCGCCGGCTTCTGCTTGGCACGGAGAGTGGGTGGAGAGCCCCAAAAGAGCGTGGGATCCGAGAAGCCGGCGGGCTTCGGGTATTCCGAGGTCGTCCTGACCGAGGTGGCATCCGGCGGCTCCCGAGGGTTCCACCAGATCGGGGTGGTCGTTGAGAATCAGGGGCAGGCCGCGTTCCGCCAGCAAAGGAACCAAACGGCGGGCAGCGGCGAGAATGGTTTCCTTGGACAGGCTTTTGGCGCGGATTTGGAAAATACCGGCGCCTCCCTCAGCGAGCTGGAGAGCCAGCGTGGGCCAGGTTTCGGGCGGGGCGTAGGAGGCATCGAGGATGGCGTAGAGC
>RHAF01000163.1 GCA_010028775.1 Verrucomicrobiota bacterium
GGACGGCCCTCTTTCCGTGCCAGACGGGCCTCGTCCACCAGCTCGGCCACGCGGTGAAATTTCTGCGTTCCCACCACCAGATCCAGGCCCTTCATCTCCTTGGCCAGCGAATCCCCTTTGCGCTGGGCCATGCATCCGAGAAAACCCAGGACCACCTCGGGATTCTTTTTCCGGAGGGCCCGCAGATTCATCATTTTGCGCAGGGCCTTCTGCTCCGCGAGATCGCGGACGCTGCAGGTGTTCAGCAGGATGACATCCGCCTCTTTTTCCGATTTGGCACGCTTGTACCCCCGGTCGATCAGGGAACGGGCCACCTGTTCGGAATCCCGCTCGTTCATCTGGCAACCGTAGGTTTTGAGAAAGACGGAGGGCATAAGGCGAAAAGGATGCCCCAAATCCCCAGCTGCGAAAATCCGAAAGAAGGACCTAGACGGAGGCCGCCACCCGGTGTTTTCGCTCCGCCCAACCCATTCCCTCCAAGCCCAGCTCAAAAAGGCCGTAGAGCGGAACAAACATCAAGGCGAGGTTGAAGGGATCGGAGGTCGGCGTGACGCAGGCCGCCACCACCAGGAGGATGACGATGGCGTGGCGCCGATGAGCCGCGACCACCGTTTTTTGCAGAATTCCCAGCCGAGCGAGGATCACCATGACCAGCGGCAGCTCGAACGAAAGGCCGAACCCCACCAGCATTTGTAGGACAAAATCGGTGTAACTCGCCATCGTCCAACTCGTCTCCAACCCCAGCCACCGGTTGAAATCCTGAAAAAAACGCAGGGCCTGGGGCAAAACGAGAAAGTAGCAAAAGGTCGCCCCGGTGATGAACAGCAAGGCCCCCACGGCAAACGCGGGCAGGAGCATCCCGCGTTCCCTCGGCTCAAGAGCCGGCAGAAGATACTGTCCGATGAAATAAAGCACCACCGGAAGGGAAAGAAGGATTCCGGCTCCAATGCCGATCTGCAGGGTCACGGTCATCGGATCGGTCACCTGCAAAGCCAGAAGAGTGCTGGGGTGCGGAGCCGGGCCACCCCCTTGGGCCTGTTGGAGGGGCCAGCGAACAAGATCCATCACCTGCCCGATCCCCATCACCCCGATAATCGATCCGACACCGATGGCCGCCGTACATTTCAAAATCACCCAGCGAAGGTCTTCGATGTGCTCGAGGAAAGGCTTTTCCTGGTCATTCATGAAAAATTCCTCCAACCACCTTCCGTCACCACCCCAGGGAGCCGGATGTCATGGGGTTCCTGCGGAATTTCCGGCAACTCCTGCACCCCATAAAACAAGCCGGCCACCCACGCATGCCTGGACCGACGTGCCAAGGCCCGGTCGTAGTGTCCGCCCCCCCTCCCCAAACGGGCACCCCCGTTTGGGGAGGGGGGGCGGACACTACGAC
>RHAF01000164.1 GCA_010028775.1 Verrucomicrobiota bacterium
ATGACCAACGTGGCCAGCACGCTGGTGGTGGGCACCCTTTTGGCGGCCGGCACGGCCGTACTTTTGTGGGCGGGTGCAGGAGAGGTCGCGGCTGGCCGCATGACCCTGGGAGACCTGCTCGTCTTTCTGGCCTACTTGGCGATGTTGTACTCCCCGCTGGAGCAGCTGAGCTACACGGCGTGGTCGATGGAGGGGGCGGCAGCGGCGGCGCAACGCGTGTTTGAGGTGTTGGACACGCCGGACGAGGTCCCCGATCCGGTCAAGCCAGGGAAGTTGCCGGCCGGCCCCGGGAAAATCGAGTTTCGTGGCGTGGGATTCCGATACCCACGGGGGGACGAGGTGTTGCACGGTTTAAGTTTCGTGATCGAACCCGGGGAGTCGGTGGCGGTGGTGGGGGGAACCGGAGCCGGCAAGACCACGCTGCTTTCCCTTCTTCCGCGTTTTTACGACCCGACGGAAGGCAGCATCCATTTCCATGGCATTGATCTGCGTGAGGTGGCCAAGAAAGACCTGCGCGCACGGCAGGCGTTGGTGCTGCAGGAAACGGTACTGCTGAACGGGACTGTCCGGGAAAATATTGCTTACGGGAGGCCGGGAGCCACTTTCCGTGAAATCGAAAAGGCGGCCCAGGAGGCGCAGGCGGAGGAGTTTATCCGTGCTTTGCCCCAGGGGTACGAAACCAAGGTGGGGGAGCGGGGGGCGATGTTGAGCGGGGGGCAGCGGCAAAGAATCGGGATCGCGCGCGCCTTTTTGCGGGATGCACCCATCCTGCTGCTGGATGAGCCGACCAGCGCGTTGGATCCGACCACGGAGAAAGAATTGTTGGATGTCCTGGGGCGGGTGATGCGCCGTCCCACCACGCTCCTGGTGACACACCGGTTGCATGCGGCGCACCGGGCGGACCGGATTCTGGTTCTGGAGAAGGGGAGGTTGGTCGAGGAGGGGCGGGGAGAAGATCTGCTGAAGAAAAAGGGCGCGTATTGGCGGCTATGGCAGGCGGCGTCCGGCCAGAGCTAGGGCGTTTTTTTCTCGAACCGGTTAAAGACTTCAGCGGCGTTGGTTTCGGAGAGATTCAGAGTGTTGGTTTTACCTGCGGCCAACTCCACCTCCAGCAGCCAGTAGGCCACGGCGTAACGGCTTTTGTATTGGCCATAGAGGGCATATTTCCCCGGAGGGTTGTTGGAGAAGGTGAAGGACCCGTTGGTGGCGGTTTTGGTTCGTGCCGTGGCGGCATTGGCGGCGGCTTGGCTCATGGCCTTGAGATCCAGGTTTTTGTATCCGTCGGCAAAATCAATCTGCACGCCGATGGGCTCCTCTTCGCCATTGGCGTTTCGCTTGATGGCGAGCCCCTCCGTCCTCCATGTCTCCATGC
>RHAF01000165.1 GCA_010028775.1 Verrucomicrobiota bacterium
ACTTCCCACAGGATTAGTTGCTGAGACCGAGAAGGTCACACCTTCACCACTCGTACTCGTAATCGACACAGGTTGCGAAGTGATGACGGGCTTTGGTAGTGAGGAGCTTTGTTTAGGATTGGTTCCAGCCGTAACCTCCACACCGTCTGGAGCACCATCGCCATCGGTGTCCGCTAGTAAGGGATTCGTGCCGTATGTGATGACCTCCTCGCCGTCCTTCAATCCGTCGTTGTCGGAGTCGGGATTCGACGGATTCGTGCCGGTATTGTTTGCAGAGACGTATGTGCCGGTGTTGGTTTCGACGGAGTCGGTCAAACCGTCCCCATCCTGATCAATGCCAAAAGATGCGTCATCCAACAGATTTCCGTTGCCACCAGTCGGCGAAATCGAGGTGTAGGAAAACCGGTAAGTCTTCCCAATTTCCACTGAAGCCGCCTGACTTCCCGAATACCTGACCCACGATGTCCCCGTGGTGACCCGGCGGGTGAATTTATTTTTTGCCACAGAGGTTTCTGGACCTCCGGACAGCTCATCGATCTTGAAATCCATCACATCGCTCCCATCCCTCCCCCGGTGAAGGAAGGAGTAGCTCACGGGACTGTTCACCGTCATCGTCACATCCTGATAAAGGGTTCCGTTGGCGTTGTAGTTGAGCTCCGCCAGCGTATTGCCGACGTTGCCCGAACTACCCAAGAACCCGCTATACCAGAGCTCGATGATGTAACTATTGTTCGCCGTGGTCTTCCATCCAGGGACATCGTTCTGTGGAACCGGCCGCCACCCGCCGGGGGACGGCTTCACCGTTCCGTCCTCAAAGCTTCCGTTGATCAACCGGTTGTAGACGTTGGCCACCGTCGCGCTGTTCCCCAAATCCACCTCCAGCTTGTCGTTCGCTCCGTCCCCGTCGGTATCCGCCAAAAGGGGATTCGTTCCTAAGGCGATCTCTTGGACATCTGTGAGGCCATCTCCGTCCGTGTCGATGGTCGGATCTAACACGACGTTGACTGTCCTCGTCACCTGGACGGCCTGATTCCCCGCCCCATCGGTGGTGTTGTAAGTCAGCGTATAATTCCCCACGGTTGCTGTGTTCACCACTCCACTCCCCATGATCGTCCTCGTCGCATCCACATTATCCGTCACAGTGGCTCCCAAGTCGGTGAAGGCAGAGCCTTTGTAGATTGTCAGCGGGTTGTCCCCGATCAGGGTGATCACCGGCGCAGTCTGGTCATTCGAGCGAATCGTGATGCCGGGATTTGTGACCCCTGTCCAATTAACCAGCGCCGTTGCAGGATAATAGCCCACCGCCCCAGTGGCGATGCCACTAAACGCTTCTCCCTCAATAGTTGGAGG
>RHAF01000166.1 GCA_010028775.1 Verrucomicrobiota bacterium
GCCCCGTGGTGGTCGCGCCGGTTCCCAATCCCCATGCCCCAGCGACTGGAACGGTTCTTCGGCTTCGGCTCTCCACCACCGGACAAGATCGGCGTCCCGATGCGTGCCCCACTGGCTCCCATCACGCCAGTGGGTGCCGTGGTACCCGCTTCCCCTGACACTCCGGCACGCGACTGGAAGCGCCTCCCAGCGATGTGGCGCTACGGCCTCCCCATTGCCTTGCCTCTCACAGGACTTGCCTTCCTTGTCCTCGTCTCGGTCGCTGCCTATGACCCGCGCATCGACGGCCCAACCCAAGGTTTCCGGCTCTTCCTCTTCCGCTCAGTGCTTGCGGGCCTCTGGGCATGGATCGTCATTGCCGGCTGGACCGGATTCCGCTCCAGCACGGGTCCCACCCTTATGCTGCTCGTGCTCCTGCCTCCGTTAGCACTCCAAGCAGCCAGGCACACCGATGCATTCTCCAAGGGCACGCCTATTGCATTAATCACCACGGACTTCCGCTATCCATCCAGCCAGGAGACTTGGGAGGTCACGCGCCGAGGGAATGCCACCATCGAGACCGGTCCATCCGGAGCCATCCTCCGGAACGATGGCGCAACCGCGACCGCAATCACTTTCGCCACCAAACCAGTTACCACAGAACTATGGCCATGGTGGCGCCGTCCCCTGGGCATGACCGGTCCCGGCCCGCTTGACGTCGCATGGACTGCCGTCCTCGACCGCTCCGGCCCCTACTACTCCGTCGCCACCCTCGGACGGCTCACCATCCAGGCCCTCGAGAATGGCTATCTCGTCACGGCACCCGTCCCCGGCGGTGACGTCAGGGGGGACTTCCTGGAGGCAGCCACCGCCGCACAACCCGCACCAGTCCGGTGGCTCCTGCGCATCGATCCCGACACGGGTTCCACGCTCTCCCTCGACGACCGCCCCGCCTGGAAGGGCGGACACCCCGGGATGATCGAGCGCATCACCCTCGGCGACGCCTCCAGTGACCCGGAACACCGCGGATCCATGACCATCACCGACGCTTCAATTGTTCAACGCGTGGCGCTGACCGCACCATAAGGTGAGCCTCCACCTGCCCGAACCCGGCCCGCGTCACCCACCACCTTCCTGACCTCGATCACCCCACCGATTCCATCGCTAAGCGTCCGCATAAACTCACTTCAGGCGCGCAAAAAGTCTGCCCAATCGACACCTTCATCAAGCGCCTGAAAGTATGGGTCTCGAAGCTGCTTCCCCTGCAAGAACTCGGTCTGTTACTGAAGACCCGCTGTGTGGCATACCCACCAACATGAAAGCCTCTCTTCCTTCCATTGCACTGGCGATCACGTTTACCTTGTTTGGAAA
>RHAF01000167.1 GCA_010028775.1 Verrucomicrobiota bacterium
TCCTGCACTCAAGAGCCTGCCGGTGGTCATGTTTTGCACCGGGGGAATCCGCTGCGAGAAGGCCGGTCCTTTCATGCAAAAGGAGGGCTTCGAACAGATCCTCCAGTTGGACGGAGGCATCCTGAAATACTTTGAAGAGGTGGGCGGCGACCATTTTTCCGGTGAATGCTTCGTTTTCGACGAACGAGTCGGCGTCGACAGTCAGCTCCGGGAGACCGATTCAGTGCTCTGTTACAACTGCCAGATGCCCCTGCTGGCCACCGACCTGAATCATCCCCACTACGTGTACGAAAAGTCCTGTCACTACTGCTTTCACGGCAAACCCAAGGGCAGAGGCAACACGGCCGAGCGGCTGGGCTGAGATCCCACTCTTGCACTTTCAAACTCTCGCTTTTTCTCCAAGATCGACCTCGTGCCCTCCGCCAAACCCGCCACCCAATTGAATGCCGAACCGAAACCCGGTGATGCCATCGACCAATCCCTCCGACCCACCCGCCTCGCCGATTTTACCGGTCAACCCAAACTCAAGGAGCGCCTCGGCATCCTTCTCGATTCCGCCCGGGCACGCTCCCAGCCCCTCGACCACCTGCTTCTCAGCGGGCCTCCCGGACTCGGCAAAACCACCCTCGCCCACATTCTTGGCGCGGAAATGAACGCCACCGTCCGGACCACCTCCGGTCCGGCGATTGAAAAGGCCGGAGACTTGGCCGGACTCCTCACCGGCCTGCAGGAAGGCGACATCCTCTTCATCGACGAGATCCATCGCCTCTCCAAGGTCATCGAGGAGTATCTGTATCCGGCGGTGGAGGATTTTCGGATCGATATCGTCATCGATCAGGGACCGGCGGCCCGATCCGTCCGCCTGAACCTTCCCCGCTTCACCCTCATCGGCGCCACCACTCGGGCTGGTCTGCTCAGCGCCCCCCTGCGCTCCCGGTTTGGGGTGAGCCACCGGCTCGACTACTACTCGGCGGAGGATCTCACCTCCATCGTCCGCCGCTCGGCCGGCCTCCTCGAAGTGAAACTCGAGGATTCGGCCGCCCCGGAAATCGCCCGTCGAAGCCGTGGCACCCCCCGCATCGCCAACAACCTTCTCCGCTGGGTCCGGGACTATGCCCTTGCCCGCACCCAAGGCGTGGCCACCGCCGCTTCGGCCATCACCGCCCTCGAAATGCTGGAGATCGATAAAAACGGCCTCGATGAAATGGATAAACGTCTCCTCCTGGCACTGACCGGAAAGTTCAAGGGAGGACCGGCCGGGTTGCACTCCTTGGCGGCCGCCGTCGGCGAGGAGCCCGGCACGTTGGAGGAGGTGCATGAACCGTATCTGATCCTGGAGGGCTACCTGCA
>RHAF01000168.1 GCA_010028775.1 Verrucomicrobiota bacterium
GATCCGGAAGTGCGGAATGCCAAGGCGCTGGTGATGACGCCGGATTCCGTGATCCGAGCTGACGCGACGCAGACGGGGAACGGCGGCAAGGCCATTTTATGGAGCGACGAGTACACCGGGTTTTACGGCGAGATTCTCGCGCGGGGCGGTCTGCAGGGCGGGGACGGTGGATTTGTGGAAACCTCCTCGAAAGGCAATCTTCAAGCCCTGGGACAGGCGGACGTTTCGGCTTTTCTGGGTCGCGGAGGGACGTGGTTACTCGATCCTCCGGATGTCTACATCACGACAACCGAGGCGAACATAGGGACAACGTTCGGGGTCAATTCTGTTACGTTTGTGCCTTTGGCCCAAAATTCACAGGTAAGCGTGGATCGGATTCTTTATGCCCTTAACAACAACCAGGATGTCATCATTCAGGCCGGACCTGCCACAAAAACCCTTTTTTCTGGGCTCGGGGAGGTAGGCAACGGAAAGGGTGACATTACCGTTTCGGTTCCCATTGTGGCGGATCTCAACAGCACCGGGAGCCTCACCATGAACAACAACTGGATCATGTCAGGCACCAGCGGTTATGGAAATATCCTCATCGGTGCGAAGGTTGTGGTGGGCGGAAACCTGACCTTATCCGCGGCGGATGACCGAGGTCTTCCTCAGCTCCCTAATTTCCCGACACGTTCCGACGGTGGGCAAGGCGGAAAAATTACCATCAACGCCCCGCTTTATGCCAAGGGGGTGGTTTCCATCACCGCGGGACAATCCATTGCCACGAACTCTGGGGGGACAGGCGGCTCCATCGAGGTAAGCGCAAATATTTATGCGGGCTCTGGTCTGTCCTTGATTGGGGGGGATGCTGACAAGGGATGGAACACGGGCACCGCAGGCGTGCCCCCGGCTTTTCTAATCACCCCATACCTGATCCAGGTTCCCAACGGCACTGGAACCGGGGCAGCGATCCGGGCCTCCGGCGGCACGGCTGGCACCGTCACTATTCAGAGCGGCGTCTCAATTTATCTTGGGAATGGCAGCAGCACGATCCGGGCTGGAACCGCCGGAAACAACCAGCAGGGCGGATCTTTGACGATCGGATCCTCCATACTTGCCCTGGGCAATAGCGTCGACCTCACCTTAGCCTCTGGTCTGGGGCTATCTTCCGGCACACTCTCCCTTGCCTCCACCCTAGGTGTCAGCGGAGTGCAGGTGGACCTCCAATCCATTTTTGGGGTCAATAATGCGCCCACGTTGACCTCATCGATCCTGAACTCCCTCACGTTAAAAAGCGGAAATCAGGTGACGGTTTCCGCTCCGGCGAATGCCACGACG
>RHAF01000169.1 GCA_010028775.1 Verrucomicrobiota bacterium
GGTGGGAAGGGGGATGGTCTCTTTGGGCTCTGGAGCCGGTGCAGGGAGAGGGGTGGAGGGTTCCGCCTGCGCGGTATTTTCACGACTGAGGGAGATTCGACCATTGGCATCACGGGTGATGCCGGCCCTGGAGGCAGAGGAGATGACGAACAGAAGGAGGACGACGCCGGCAATTAAGTTCATGATGAAAACTCTCCCCCCAACGGGATAAGTCAAGCAAGGCGGATGAACTCAGCTCGCGAACGTGATTCTTACCACTCGAGAATGGCGCTGGCCCAAGTCAGGCCCCCGCCGAATGCCACCAAGAGAACTTTGTCGCCAGGCTGAAGATTCATCTCTGCGCCTGCCTCATGCAGGGCGACCGGGATGCAGGCGGCGGACATGTTGCCATAACGGTGCACATTCACGAAACAACGCTCCCGGGGGAACTTCAGTTTTTCCACCAAGGCATCGATGATGCGGATGTTGGCCTGGTGGGAGATGACGCATTTGATGTCCTCCAGTTTTATGCCGGCTTTCTTGAGTGTGCGTCGGGAGGACTCCGCCATGGCGGTCACCGCCTGTTTAAAAATCTCTTTGCCGGCCATGACGATGCAATCCGGTGAGGCGGGGGCTGGGGGAGTGAGGGCTTTGCCGGCAGCCTGGGGGTTGCGAAGATGGAGGAGTTCTCCGCTGGATCCCTCGGCGCCCCAGTCGAAGGCAAGGAGACCTTGCCTGCCCGGCTCGCCGCGAATCACCACGGCCCCGGCCCCATCCCCGAACAGGACGCAGGTGTTGCGATCCCGCCAGTCGACCACGGAGGAGAGCCGTTCCGTTCCGACCAGGAGGATGTTTTTGGCGGTCCCGGCGCGAATGAGTTGGTCGGCTAGGATCAGTCCGTACAGAAAGCCGGAGCAAGCGGCCTGAAGGTCAAAGGCGGGGCATCCGGAGGCGCCGAGCTCGGCAGAAATCCGGCAGGCGGTGGAGGGGAAAAAAGAGTCCGGGGTGACCGTGGCGACCAGAATGAGATCCAGATCAGAGGCTTTGAGCTTGGCGTTGGCCAGGGCCTTTTTGGAAGCCTCGACCCCCATCCAAGTGGAGGTCTCTTTTTCAGTCGCCAGACGACGTTCCTTGATTCCTGTACGGGTCAAAATCCATTCATCGCTGGTTTCCACCAGTTTTTCGAGATCCTGGTTCGAAAGGATACGGGCGGGGAGGTAAACGCCCGTTCCGGCCAAACACAGGCCGGAATCAGGCCGGGACGGCATCGTTTTGGGACTCCTTGTGGGCCGCGGCCATCTCGGCCGCGCGGATGATGCGGTT
>RHAF01000170.1 GCA_010028775.1 Verrucomicrobiota bacterium
CGAGGTGATGGCTTCCGCCAGTCGAGATTGTCCCGATTTCGAGAGGGCGAGACGATCCTGGATGACGTGCAGGAGCAGATTCTTGTCCTTGGGAGTGCGCTGGAGGGCCTGAGCCAAGGCCTCCAAACCGGTGGGTTCATCCAGCCGATACGGGTGACCCTCAAGAAGAACTCTCCGGAATCCTTGGCGGGCAAGAAAGGCGGCCGCTTCGTCCGCCGGGGTTTTTTGGGGGAAGGGAATGCGGAAAAGAAACCAGGCTTCCTGATCGGGGTATCGCGACAGGAGATCGGCCAGAATGGAGTGTGGCGTCCATGGACGGACGGGTTGAGAGCAGTCGGGACAGGTCAACTCGGCCAGGCGGGGAAAGAGCAGTTTCAGGTGGTCGGCAATTTCCGTGACGGTGCCCACGGTGCTGCGGGAGGAGCGGACGGGGTTGGCTTGGCCCAACGCGATGGCAGGGGGAATGCCTTCGATGCGGTCGACCTGCGGTCGATCCATTCTTTCGAGAAACTGGCGGGTGTAGGGGCTGAAGGTTTCGGCGTAACGGCGTTGCCCCTCCGCATAAAGGGTGTCGAAAGCGAGCGAGGATTTGCCCGAACCCGAGGGTCCGGTCAGGACGTGGAACATCCCGAGGGGAAGGTCGAAGGTCAGATTCCGGAGATTGTTCTGGCGGGCGCCTTCGACGCGAATGGATCCGGAACCTTGCATGGGGTGGGAAGGCTAGCCCGATTCCGGGTGGGGACAAATGACAGACTTGGTCTGCCGGCAAAAAACCTTATGTTGAGCGGGATGCAGCACCGTTTTCGAAACCTCCTCCACCGACTGCGGCTCAGTCCGGAACATCTTCAGGCGGGGAAAGTGGGCAAGTGGCTGGGACGCCGTGGGGTGAATCCCGATCTCTGGAGTTTCCGCCGGGGTCCGGTGGCGCGGGCGATGGTGGCGGGGCTGCTTCCGGCCACCAGCCCCTTATTGGGATTGCACCACATTCTGGCGGTGGTTTTTGCCGTCTTTTTACGGGCCAACGTTCCCACGGCCATCGTGGTTCAGATGGCCAACAATCCATTCACGATCCCCATCTACTATACGGCGGCTTACCACGTGGGGGAGATCATCCTGGGACGACCCATCAAGTATGAGGGGGGGCTTCCGGAGAAAATGAAGAAATTGGATGCGGCGGACGGGGCCCGGGCCAAGTTGCGCATGCTGGCCGGGGATCTGGCCAACGTGGCGGTCCCTTTGACCGTCGGTTGCACGGTGATCGGGGTGGTGGTGTC
>RHAF01000018.1 GCA_010028775.1 Verrucomicrobiota bacterium
CCCTGCTATGAGGCCGAAACTTCTCCCCCGCCGTGAAGCGGGGGTGGTGAATAGCGTCGGGAAACTGGCAGCCGAAGCAAAAAGCAGGATCAGTCGAGAGATTCGTCCAGGCGCCAAATGGCCAGTCGATGGGGAAGAGAGCGTGGCGAGCTCCCACTCCCGTACGAACCCTTGGGGGCAAAACCCCCAAGGGTTCTTTTTTTGCATCCATGCCCTCGTACTTCAGATTACTTCAGATTGATCGGTTCGTCCTGCCGGCTTCCCCGCCGACGCCATGAATCCACGTTTGTGGCCGAATGGCATTGACCTAAGGGATGATCGTTGGTTTAATTTCCCTCCATTCATCCGGAGGTAAAAAGTGTCCAAGAGGTTAGGAATCAAAGCGAAAGTCAGGTCTGAAATCGGAGGTCGCCGTCCGCGACGGATCCGGGCCTCCGGCCGTGTTCCGGCCATTCTTTACGGAAGCGGGACGGCTCAGCCTTTGGAACTCAATGGACGCGAAATCGCCGAGGCCTTGCATGGATCCAGCTCGGAGAGTGTTCTGGTTGATCTGACGGTGGAAGCCGAAGGGGGTGCGACAACCAAAAAAATGGCCCTGATCCGCGAGGTGCAACACGATCCTTTGCGCGACACCATTGAGCACGTTGATTTTCACCAGGTTGAAGAAAACAAAAAATTGCGGGTGGAAGTTCCGGTGCACGAAATTGGCGAGGCGGTCGGAGTTCGGACCGGTGGAGGAATTTTGGACCACGCTCTCCGCACCCTCCGGGTGGAATGTCTGCCCAAGGACCTGCCGGAGCGGATTGATGTGGATGTCTCCGCTCTTGAGGTGGGGCAGTCGATCCATGTGGGAGAGGTCAAGTTGCCCGCCGGGGTCACGGTTCTGAACGCCAAGGAGTTGCCGGTGTTCATGGTGCTCCTGCCGACGGTGGAGGAGGAAGTGAAGCCGGCTGCCGAGGGTGCAGCCACCGAACCGGAAGTCATCCGCGAAAAGAAGGATGCCGAGGGCGAGGCCGGAGCCGCCAACGAGAAAAAAGATGGAAAAGATGCGGCCAAGAAGGAAGCGCCGAAGGCAGAAGCCAAGGAGGGGGCCAAGAAGGAACCGGCCAAGAAATAACGGGTGGAAGACGGGATGGAGGTCGGCCTGGTCGCCGGTTTGGGAAACGAGGGGAAGTCCTACGCGGGAACGCGGCACAACTTCGGTTTCGAGGTGGTCGATCGGTTGGCAGACATCCTCAAGGTCCGGTGGGAAAAATGCCGGCAAGCCGAGGCTTGGGTGGCGGAAGCCCCGGATCATCTCCTTCTACTCAAACCGACGACCATGATGAATGCCTCCGGGGAGGCTGTTCGGGCGGTCTTGGACTGGCGAAAAATTCCTTTGCAAAATTTTATGGTGATTGTGGACGACATCGATTTGCCCTTGGGGCGTTTGCGCCTCCGGGCTGAGGGATCCAGCGGGGGCCACCGCGGCCTGGAATCTCTGGAGAACCATCTGGGCACCCGGGCTTACGCGCGTCTGCGTGCGGGCATCGGCCGCCCCGCGGAGGATCGGCAAGCGGCCGATCATGTTTTGGAAAAATTTACCCCGGAAGAGCGTCCCGTGGTCGCTCGGATGGTGGAGACGGCCGTCAAGGCTGTGGAGTCCTGGAGAACGGGGGGCCTGGCGGCCGCCTCATCTTTTGGAAACCAGAAAGTGGAGGCATGAAGACATACGACCTGTTGGTTATCCTCGATTTAGCCGGCAAGGAGGAATCCCTGCCGGAGGTGCTTGCCCAAGTGGAGGGGGAGGTGAAAACGGTGGGTGGGCGTGTGACCCGGACCCAAAAAATGGACCGGAAGAAATTTGAATATGTCGCCGGTCCGCTGGAGTCGGGCTTTTACGCCAATCTGACGATCGAGTTGCCCGGGGAAGCGGTGGCGAAATTGCGCGGCAAGCTGGCTCTTTGCAACCCGGTTTACCGGCACCTGCTAGTGGCCGTCTCGAAGGAAGAGGCGGGTCGCGCGCAAAAAGCGGCGGCCGCGCTTAACGCCTAGGATCCTTTCCATGGCCAGCCTGAACAAAGTCTTTTTGATGGGCAACCTCACGAGGGATCCCGAGGTGCGTCACACCCCGAAGGGAACGGCGGTCGGGGATCTGGCGATGGCCATCAACATGACCTATCGGGCACAGGATGGGACGGAAAAAGAGGAGGTTTGTTACGTGGATGTGGTGGTTTGGGGCCGCCAGGCGGAGACCTGCCGCGATTATTTGAGCAAGGGGGCCCCGGTCTTTGTCGAGGGTCGTCTGCAACTGGATCAATGGGAGGGGCCGGAGGGTGAGAAGAAAAGCAGGATGCGGGTGCGCGCTGACCGGGTGCAGTTTTTGTCACGCGGAGGGGCGGGAGGACGCGGGTCCGCTGGCAAAGGCGATGGCTCACGTGAGCGTGCGGATGGTCCGGCTCCCAAGAGTTCCCCCAGCGCGGCCGAACCGGCCGAGGATGATGTTCCCTTTTAAACGAAACCCCCAACCCCAAAGGAATCCATCCCATGAACGTTGAAGTCATTCTCAAAGGCCCGGTCCGCGGCCTGGGTGCCGAGGCCGATATGGTCAAAGTGCGTCCCGGTTACGCCCGCAATTTTCTCTTTCCCCGGGGTCTGGCCGCTCCGGTGAGCGTCGCCAGCAAGCGCCAGTTGGAGTCTTTGAAAAAGAAACGGGCAGAGCGAGAGGCGGCCGAGGCCAATCAAGCCCAGGAGGTCGCCGCCAAGCTGGCCCGTTTGGTTCTTTCTTTTGAACTGAAGCAGGCGGAGGAAGGGGCGGAGAAGCTTTTTGGAGCCATCACGGCGGGTGAGATCATGGGAGCCTTGGTGGAAAAGGGCTTCGCAGTGGAGCGCAGGAATATCCAGTTGGCGCGTCCAATCAACCAACCTGGTGAGCACGAGGCAGTGGTGGACCTGGGCTACTCGGTGAAAACAACGATCAAGATCAAGTTGACCGGAAAAACGGGCGAAAGCATGGAGAAGGGTGCAAAGACCCGGCGACCGCGGAAGGGTTCGGCATCCGGGGTCGAGGGTCAGGATAGCCAAATCAAAGACGCATAATCTGACTGTAAGTTGTTACACATCAGCAAGTAAAATTATTAGCAACCAGCTATAGACAAACGCTTGCTGACAGCTATTTACGCAGATTGCCGTGAAAAAATCGGGATATGCATCGGGTGTGCCTTTTAGGGGCTGTTTTTCAGCCCCTCTGGCTGTTCTTTGTCTTTTGGCTTTAGGGATTTGGGCATTTATTCCTGGTAATATTTTGGGCGCGGGGAATGAGGGAAATTCCTCGCAGGAGCCAACCCGATCGAAATCAAAAATTTTTGTCCCCTCGCCCTCAGCCTCGGAGCGGACAGCTCCCGGTCAGATCAAAATTTTGGAAATCGAGTACAATTCGAAGCGAAGCGATGTGCCGTTAAACGAGGACAAGATCCGGCAAAACATGCGGAGCAGCGTTGGCACTGTCTACTCCCAGCAGGTTATCGATGGCGACATTGAGAGCCTCTACAAGACAGGTGATTTTGGAAACGTTCAAATCATTACCTCGGAAATCCGGGGAGAGGGAGGAGAACCCGGGGTCAGGTTGACCATCTGGGTTGACCCATTGGTCAAGGTATCGGCTGTCGAGGTGAAGCGCCTTCGGGCCGACGGCGGACTGGATGACCAGTTGTCCGTCGACAGGGAGGATCTGCTGGACCTGAAACTCAAGGCTTTGACGGCAAGCGATACCAAAGGAGCCAAGGCCTTGGCGGACGCCTTCAAGCCCAAGGAAACGGTGACGAAAGCCGGGGACACGCTCAGCGCCGAGCGGTTGCAACGGGACGCCTACGCCATGGAGGATTTTTACCGGGACAAGGGGTACCGCGATGTGAAAATTACCCCCAAGACCGAACCGGTGCAGGGCGGGGAGGCCAAGGTCATTTTTGAAATCGACGAGGGAATCCGAGGATTCATCAGTAAGATTCGGTTTATCGGCAACGAGGCGGCCACTTCGAAGGAACTGGAGAAGGTAGTGAAACTCAAACCCCGTGAATGGTGGCAGGTATTCAGCAAGTCGGATCGTTTCGACAATATGCAACTCAAGGATGATAAAGCTCGCATCAAGAATTATTACCTCAATCACGGTTATATCGACATAGACGTCCAGGCCTCGGCGGATCTGCCGCGCACGACCCAAAACAAAACGGCCCTGGAGGATGCCCAGAAGAGGGATGCCCCCAAAGAAAACGAGGATTTTGACCCTGATGATGTTCCTGCCGAGGATCTTGTCCTCACCTACCGGATCGAGGAAGGGCGTCAGTACCGGGTGGGAACGCTCTCCGTCGAGGGAAACACCTTTTTCTCCTCGGACGACATCCTCAACGAGCTCAACACCAAGGCCAAGATGGTGGAAATTTTCGATCAGGTTGAAGTGAAAATGATCAAGGCAGACGGCCTGCAGGAGGGGGAGGTCTATGCGGTCAACGCCCTGCAGGCTTCCATTGAGACCCTGCAGGACAAATACGGGCGGCGGGGCTTCCGGGAGGTCCGCGTGCAGACACGGATCACCCCGAACGTGGAGACGGGCAAGATCGATGTGGGATTTTCCATCGTTGAAGGGGAGAAATACTATGTCGACAAAATCGAAATCCAGGGAAACACCGTGACCAAGGACAAGGTGATCCGGAGGGAAATTGATCTGGCGCCGGGGGAGGTTTTTGACACCGTCCGCGAACGTTCCAGCAAAAAGAAAATCGAGGGGCTGAATTACTTTTCCAAAGTGGAGACTTATGCGGAGGAGACGGACGTTCCGAACCGGCAAAAACTAATCGTCAAGGTGGAGGAAAAGCCCACCGGGGAGGTCAGCTTTGGGGCCGGTTTCAGCTCCGTCGAATTGCTGACGGGCAACATCACCCTTGCGGAAAAGAATTTTGACCTCGGAAAAATCTTTGAAACCTTCCCGCCCAAAGGCGGGGGGCAAAAAGCCCGGATGCAGGCCTCGGTGGGTTTCCGCTCCCAGAACCTCAACCTGGCCTTCACCGAGCCGTGGTTTTTGGACAAACCCATCCGCCTGGATGCCAGTGGTTACTACAATGGCGCGTCCTATTTGAGCGAATTCTACAACCAGCAGAACTATGGTGCCTCCATTGGGCTTAGCCGGCGTCTCGGGGATGATTATCCTCTCAACCGCTGGTCGGCCGGCATCACATACCGCCCCGAGTTTTACAACATCTACGACGTCCAATCAGATGCCCCTCCTTACATGGCGGCTTCCGCCGGCGACACGTTCAAATCCTCATTGCGCGGGACGATCATTTATGACGGCCGGGACAGTTACATGCTGGCAAGGCATGGGCAGTACTTTGAGGTGGGGGCCGAAGGTGCCGGGGGGCCGCTTTTGGGAAGTGAAAACATCTGGAAGATCAAGGCGGAGTACCGTTTCTACTATCCTCTGTGGAAAGAGAAGGACGTGATATTTTCTGCGAAGGCGCTGGTCGGACTGGTCGACGGTTTCAGTTCAACGCAGTATGTGCCCATTTGGGACAATCTTTTTGCCGGAGGTTCGGGCTCTATCCGCGGATTCGACCCGTCCCTGGGCAGCACGGTCAACGGAGGCTCCGTGGGTCCCAAACAAAACGGTCAACCGGTGGGGGGTGGGACACAGGGGGTTTACCAAACCGAGATCACTGCACCGTTTCCCATCTTGGAAAACCGGGTTCGTTGGGCGGTGTTTTGTGACGGGGGATTTGTAAACGAGAATGTCTTCGATTTTCAGCCCAAGACCTACAACAACATGCAGTCGATGAATGTGAACGGAACCCCGACGAGTTATCAGGCGGTGAACGGGGGTTTCCAAATTGGAGTCGGGGTGGGCATCCGGATGGATATCGGAATCGGACCGATGAAATTTGATGTCGGCTTTCCTGTGATGACCGGGGATCCAAACAACGGGGGCGGTCTGGGCGCGGTAAAATTGTACTTTGACGGGGGGTACCAGTTCTAACTACCCTTTAGCTCCATGAAATTGATTCCCACAGCTTTCCGGCAGGGTGCGATTGCGCTCTCCATGACCCTTCTTGGTGCCGCGGGTTGGGCCCAGGATTTTTCCAAAACCGCGGTGGTGGACTACCAAACTATCCTCAAGGAATATTACAAGGCCAAGGATTCAAAGAAACAGATGGAGGATTTGGCAGGGAATTACAGGAAGGAGCGCGACGAGCGGGATGCAGCCCTTAAGTCCATCGTGGATTCGATTAACGGTTTGCAAAAGGAAATGCAGGATCCGGCGATTTCCGATGCCAAAAAGAAGGAGAAAGAAAACCAGCTGAAAGCCAAGGGGGAGGAGGGTCAGGTCAAGCAGCGTGAGATGATGGCCTTCGCCCAGACCGCCTCCAAGATCCTGGAGGACAAACAGCAGCGTCTGACGATGGAGTTGACCGAGGACGTGAACAAAGTCATCTCCCAGGTGGCCAAGAACAAATACAACATGGTGATTGTCAAGCCGCAGGCCCCCTTGTCCGGAACCGTGATTTACGCCGAAGGGATGGATGACATCACCGCGCAGGTTTTGGGTATTCTCAACAAGGATGCGCCTGCGGGGAAAAAAGAAGACAAGAAGGACGAGAAGAAATAGCCCGCTGGGTTGAAGATGGGCTCCGCGCGAAGCGTGGGTGAGCTTGCCCGGTTGGTGGGCGGCGTGGTCGAGGGGGACGAAGGGTGCCTGATCCGGGGAGTTGCCGATCTGGCAGGGGCGGGTCCCACGGACATCTCCTTTTTTTCCCATCCGCGTTACGAATCCCTAGCCCGACAAACCAAAGCGGGGGCGTTGATCGTTGGAACCTCGGCTCCCAAGAATTTGGGGAAGATTCGCATTCGGGTGGGCCAACCTTCCGCGGCTTTCACCCAGATTGCCACCCTGTTTGCTCCAGCGGTGTCTCCCCCCATTTCTGGAGTCCATCCGACTGCGGTAGTGGCCGGGGGGGTTGATCTGGCCGAGGGAGTTGGACTGGGGCCCCATGTTGTGGTGGAAGAGGGATCGCGGGTCGGGCAGGGGACGCAAATCGGGGCCGGATCCTACATCGGGCGGAACGTCGAAATTGGCGAGGGTTGCGTGATCCATCCGCGGGTCTACGTGGGGGAGCGTTGCCGGATCGGAAACCGTGTGATTCTCCATGCCGGCGCGGTGGTGGGAGCGGACGGGTTCGGCTATGAAATGAAGGACGGGAAGCATGTGAAGGTTCCCCAGTTGGGTTACGTGCAGATCGACGACGACGCCGAGATCGGAGCGAACACGACCATCGACCGGGGACGTTTTGCCCGAACCCACATCGGTGAGGGGGCAAAAATCGACAATCTGGTGATGATCGCCCACAACTGCGTGGTCGGTCCCCACAGCGTGATGGTTGCCCAGAGCGGGCTTTCCGGCAGCACCACCACCGGACACCACGTGACCATCGCGGGCCACGTGGGCACCGTGGGTCATATCCACATTGGATCGGGTGCGATCCTGACGGCAAAATCCGGTGTGACCAAGGATGTCCCTGAGGGCCAGACCTGGCGGGGTGCGCCGGCCCGGCCGATCAAGGAACAGATGGAAATGGAAGCCCACATCCAGCAGTTGCCCCAGCTGGCCCGGCGCCTGAAAGCCCTCGAGGGTAAAAAAGCGGTCTCCGCCTCCGCGAAGAAAAAAAAGCGCTGAATCGCCGGGGGTCTAGGCGTAGACCCGCCAGTCCAAGTCGAGAAAGATCGGGTTACGCCATTCGCAGTTGCCGAGGAAAGACTCCTCCACCCGGTCGGAGAGGATCTGTTCGTAAAGCCGGTTGAACCGGAGCAGGTGGTCCTTGGTCCGCTTGACGGCGTAGGGCACCATGGTGCCGGTTTTCATGATGAAGGCCCAGTCGCTGGATTGGGCCAGGAGGAGTTCCCGGGCCGCCTGCCGCAGGGCCCGATCCCGGAGGTGGTGGGGGTTGGTATTTTTGAACTTTCCAGCCAATTCAATCATTCGGACGGTGGCCATGTGCAGGTGGGGGTAAATCCAGGCGTTGGATCCCTCCAGCCAAACCGACCAGTGGCCCTCGTTGCCCCATGAGGAGGCGGAGGGTTGGGATATCTGGTGGGTATCATGGCGGGCAAGGAACTCCGAGGGGGTGATCATCTCGAAGGTTCTCTGGTCGAAGGCGCTTTTACGGAAAAGAAAATCAAGGAACATCGGCCCCTCATACCACCAGTGGCCGTAGAGCTCGGCATCGTAAGGGCAGAGGACAATCGGTTCGACTCCCATCACCCCACGGAGGTGTTCGATCTGTTTTTCCCGGTTGAACATGAAATTTCCGGCATGGGAAGCGGCCCGCTCGCGCGCGACCCAGGGGCGGTAGGGCTCCTTGTGGGGGGTGCGGCCTGTGATGCGGTAGTATTTCAGGCCGGTGAATTTGCGGAGTCCGTTGGGCTGGATGTAGGGGCGGATGTAGTCGTATTCCAGATCGAACCCGCAGTCGCGGTAAAAGTCCCGGTAATCGGCGTCGCCGGGATATCCCTCCTCCGCGCTCCAGACCTGTTTGCTGGACTCGATGTCCCGGCCAAAGGCGGCGGGGCCGGCGGGCGTAAAGACCGGGGCAAAAACCCCGTAGGCCGGGCGGGGTTCGGCGTAGAGAAGCCCATGGGCATCCAGGATGAACCAGCGGATTTCCGATTCCTGGAGGTAGTTTTCCAACCCCGGGTAGTAGGCGCATTCCGGCAGCCAGATGCCGCGGGGGTCGCGTCCGAAGCAGTTGCGGTAGTCATTGCGGGCGACCTGGATCTGGGCGCGAACGGCCTGGGGAAATTCCCGCATGAGGGGAAGAAATCCGTGGGTGGCCCCGCAGGTGATGATCTCCAGCACGCCGGCGTCCTGAAATTTCCGGAAGGCCCCGACGAGATCCCGCCGGTACCGGTCGCAGAACATGGTCCTGCAGTGGTGGAGGCGATCGTGGTAAAAACGGGCGAGATCGTGAAAGACGGGATCGTGCTTGGTGCGGTCGAGTTCCTTGCCTGCCAGCTCGATGAGTTTTTCCAGACCGTGGACATAGCGGTCTTGGAGCAGGGGGTCCCGCATCATGGCGCAGAGGGGCGGGGTCAGGGACATGGTCAGGCGGAAGGGGACGGCATCGCGGACCAGTCCCTCCATCATGTCGAGCAGGGGCAGATAAGTTTCGGTGATGGCCTCGTAAAACCAATCCTCCTCGAGGAACTCCGGATACTCGGGATGCCGGACGAAGGGAAGATGTGCGTGCAGGACCGGAGCTACATATCCGAGGGGCATACGGGGGGGCGGACCTGGGTTAGGATCGTCCGAAGGGTTCGGGAAGAGGGGGTTGACGGGTGGACTCCACTCCGGGGGTGGTGTCGGTCAGACGGAGGAAAGAGAGCAGGGCGGAGCGCGTTTCCTCGCCATCCGGTGCGGTGGCATGGATCGGGATGTGGAAACGGCCGTTGGGGAAGGTGAAGTGGTAGGAGAAAGTTCCGTCCGGACGCAGGCTGATCTCCTTGCCATCGACGGAGACTTTCGCTCCGGGAACGGTTCCGCCGTAAATGATCAGTTCCGCGTTGACGTGCATGGCGAAGGAGCGGTCGCGGCCCCGCGGGCCCGAACTGAGGCTGGAGGGAATCCCGCTGGAGCCCATCTCCAGCAGGCGGCGGCGTAGGGTTTCGGTGATTTCAAGGGAGCCGACACGGATGCGCCGCACCAAATCGCCGCCAAGGTAGTCGAGGATCCGGTCGGCGACCCCCGAAGGGACGAACCGACGCAAGGCGTAGGAAAAAGGCAGGGGATACCCCTCCCGTTGGAGGCGGGCCAAGGCTTTGGCCAGGGACTCCCCCGGTTTCATCTGTGACTGGATGAGGCCGAGGAGTTGGCGGAAGGAGTAATGGAATGGGATGGTGACGAATTCCACCTCCTGGTTGGGGGAGGGATCGTCCCGCGGGGTCAAGGTTTCCCCGGAAACGACAAGTTGGTGAAACGAACCGTCTTTGCGGTAGTACCCGAGTTCGGCCTGAAAAGCCGTGCCGGGCCGATGGACCGGGAGGTACCACTCGCGGGATCCGGGGAAGATGTGGATTTGGTGCACGCGTTCGTGTCCTGGGATGAAGACTTGGAGAAAGATTTTTCCCTCGGGTGATTCCTGTTCGGCCTCCCGGAGCTGCTGCCAGGTGAAATCCCAGTAGGCGTAGAGCCAGCGGGGATCGCGGGCGGCCAGAAAGAGCCGGCGGGTTCCGTAGCTTTCCGGAAGTTCACCGAGAAATTCAAAATCGGGAACAGAGTCTCCGGAACCGGCCGGGTTGAAGGGCTGGAGGACGAATTTGTGGGCAGAGTTGTCGACCGGAATGGGAACGCTTCGGAGGCGCGGGGCCGAGCCGGGCGGCCGAGTTTTCGCTGCCCCCTTCCTGGAGGCCGTCTTGGCCGGAGTTTTGGAGGCTTTCGGTTTGCGGGCGGGTGTTGTTTTTGCCGCCGTTTTTCTGGGTTTGGAACTGGGTTTAGGCATGGATTTTTGTCTTCTCGTTCGGGTGCAAAGTTTGGATACTCGCAAAAATCGAAATTTGAATCAATTCACATATTACCCACACTTTACGGCAATCAAAAATAACTGAACAGCAAGTAGATATGAATACAAAAAGAATTATTCCATGTTTGGATGTGGATCGCGGGCGGGTCGTCAAAGGCGTGAAATTTGTGGAGATCCGGGATGCCGGGGATCCGGCGGAGTGTGCCCGGGCCTACAACGAACAGGGAGCGGATGAGCTGGTGTTTTTGGACATCACTGCCTCGGCAGAGGCCCGACCGATCCTCCTGGAAGCGGTGAGGAAAACGGCAGAGGAGGTTTTTCTTCCCCTGACGGTGGGCGGCGGTGTGCGAAACCTGGAGAATGCGCGGGAGCTTTTGCGGGCCGGTGCGGACAAGGTCAGCCTGAACACGGCGGCGGTGGCCCGACCAGAGCTGATCACCGAGGTGGCGGAAGCTTTCGGTTGCCAGTGTGTGGTCTTGGCGGTGGATGTGCGGCGATGTCCGGGCGGGGGCTGGGAGGTGACCACCCATGGCGGGAGAACCCCCACGGGAATGGATGCGTTGACCTGGATCCTGGAAGGGGAGAAAAGAGGGGCGGGGGAAATTCTGCTGACCAGCATGGATGCGGACGGGACCAAGCAGGGGTACGATCTTGAACTGACCCGGGCGGTGAGTTCGGCCACGGGAATTCCGGTGATTGCCAGCGGGGGAGCGGGCACGCCGGAACACTTCGCCGAGGTGCTGGGGGAAAAGGGAGGTGCCGATGCCGCCTTGGCCGCCAGTCTTTTTCATTTCGGCGAATTGACCGTGCCTGAGGTAAAAAGACACCTGCAGACCCGCGGCATTCCCGTGCGGCCGGCCCGCGTTCCATGATTTATCCCGATGAGAAAAAATTCCTCGACCTGACGGCACGGGGAAACCTGATTCCGGTCGGTCGGGAGGTGCCCATGGGTCAGGAGACCCCGGTGTCCGCCTACACCAAGCTTTCGGGCCACCCGGGCGGGGGATCGTTCCTGCTGGAAAGCGCAGAGACGGGAGGAAGGTTGGGGCGATATTCCTTTGTCGGGTCGCGACCCACCGCGGTGATGGAGTTCCGCAACGGGCGGGTTCGACTGACCTCGCTGGCCGGGGAGGTGATCGAGAAAGCCCCCGCGCAGCCTGATCCATTGGAGGAGGTGCAGGCGATGCTGGCGGAAATCCGGTCGGTTCCGGCATGGCCCGGAGATGCCCCCCCTTTTGCCGGTGGGGCGGTGGGTTTTTTGGCTTTTGAGGCGGTGAGGTTTTTCGAGCCAACGGTCGGCATGGCTGAACAGGACGACCTGGGCGTGCCCGATGCCTGCTTCGCCCTGGTGGAGGAGTTTGTCATTTTTGACCACGAACGAAAAACCATGCGGCCGGTGGTGCAGGTGAAGGTGGGAAAGGATCCGCGTTTGGATTATCGACGGGGGTTGGAAAGGCTGGAGGCCCTGGAGAAGCGGTTGGCCCAGCCGGAAGGAAAATCGAGCGCGGAGATCCCCCGCCGGCCGGAGGGTGACCTGCTTCTGGGTGCGAAGCCCAACATGACCAAGGCGGCCTACCTGAAGATGGCGGGGGAAATGCAGGAGCACATCCGAGCGGGGGATATTTTTCAGGTGGTGCCGTCCCAGCGGTTCACTGTCCCGTTTCATGGCCGGCCCATCGATCTCTACCGGGCTTTGCGGGCGATCAACCCATCTCCCTACATGTTCTGTCTCGAGTTGGCGGGTCTGGCCTTGGTGGGTTCTTCGCCCGAGACGCATGTGCGCTGCGAGAACGGCAGGGTGGAGATCCGACCGATCGCCGGAACCCGTCCCAGGGGAAAGACATCCGAAGAGGACCTGGCTTTTGAGAAGGAGATGAGGGCTGATCCCAAGGAGCGTGCCGAACACATCATGCTGGTGGATCTAGCGAGAAACGATCTGGGCCGGGTGTGTGAATACCAAAGCGTGAAGGTGGTGGAGTTGATGGAGGTGGAGAGGTTTTCCCATGTGATGCACCTGGTTTCCCGGGTCACGGGGCAGTTGAGGTCCGGGCAGAACGCCTATCAGGTCATGCGGGCGACCTTTCCCGCCGGAACGGTCAGCGGTTCCCCCAAAGTCCGGGCCCTGCAAATCCTGGCGGCCGGGGAACCGACCCGGCGGGGCGCCTATGCGGGGGCGGCGGGATATTTCTCCTTCGGCGGCAATCTGGACTCCTGCATCTCCATCCGGACGATTCTGCTAAAGGGCGGCAAGGCCCATGTCCAGGCCGGTGGGGGGCTGGTGGCCGACTCCACGCCGGAGGGGGAGTACCAGGAGAGCGTAAACAAGGCCAAGGCCGGGTTGGCGGCGGTGGCGGCGGCAAGGACCCTAGCCTAGGATTCTTCCATGCTGCTGGTCATCGATAACTACGACTCCTTCACCTACAACCTCGTCCAGTATTTCGGCGAATTGGGTGCCGATCCCGTGGTGAAGCGAAACGACGCGGTGACGGTCGAGGAGGTGGAGCGGATGAAACCCGCAAGGATTGTCATCTCTCCCGGTCCCGGATCCCCCAAGGATGCGGGAATTTCGCTGGAGCTGATCCGGCGGTTGGGACCAAGGATACCCCTGTTGGGAGTCTGCCTCGGGCACCAGTGCATCGGGCAGGTCTACGGGGGGAAAGTGGTACGGGCGGGCCGGTTGATGCACGGAAAGACCTCGCCCATCCGGCATGATGGCCAGGGGGTGTTTCGCGGTTTGCCGAATCCTTTTGAGGCCACGCGGTATCATTCGCTGATTGTGGAAAAAAGCTCCGTGCCGCCGGAGCTGGAAATCTCGGCAGATACGGCGGAGGGGGAGATCATGGGGTTGCGCCACCGCAGTCATCCGGTGCATGGGGTGCAGTTCCATCCCGAATCGATCCTGAGCAAGGAGGGGAAGGATCTCCTGGCGAATTTTTTGAGGATCTGAGCGGGGCGGTTGACGATCGGGCGAAGCGGGAAGTAGGATTTTAACAAAGGGGGACAGTTATATGGAACATCGAGATGGGGAGCGGACCTTGAGATCGGAGAAGGTGCAGATTGAGAGGAAGACCTTCTTTCTGGATTTGAAGGAGAACGACCGGGGACGGTTTCTCCGGATCACGGAGGATGTCGGTGGCCGTAGGGACCGGATCATCATGCCGGCCAGCGGCATGGAGGATTTTGCCCGGGCCTTGGACGACCTGATTATTTTCGAGCAGGAGGAGCTGGGGGGCTGAAGCCGGGTCCCGACTCCGCTTTCGTCGGGGGTTGGGAGAGGAGGTCAAGGGCCTTGCCGGCGGCCAAGTGGACTTGGCGGGGGGCCGTGGGATCGGCGTAGACCTTTTTGAGGAGGGCGGACGATTCCCTGTCCTGCAACAGACCCAGAGCGATGAGGGCCACGACCCGCACCTCGGAATCCGCATCGGAGGTGGCGGTTCGAAGGGCAGGCAAAACGCGGGGATCGCGGACACGGGCGGCTGACTTCACCGCCTCGGCCCGCTCAATCCCCATGGGGTTGGCGATTTCCGCGAGAAGAATTTCGATCCCCCGACCATCGTTGAGGCGGGCCAAGGCGAGAGCAGCCACAACCTGGGTGGTGCGATCGGACGAGGAGAGGGCGGGAAGATAGGCTTCGGGTCGGGCCTGGCCGGCCAGTTCCAAGAGGGAGCGACGGGCGAATCGCCGGACGTAGGAATCGTGATCGGCCAGCAGGACAAAGAGGTCGGGCAGGGTTTGGGGATCTGCACGATTACCCAAAAGGCGGGCGGCGGCGGCGCGTGTCAACCAGTCGGGATCCCTGGCAGCCTGGCGAAGGAGGGAAAGGGCTTCCGAATTTTGCAGAAGGCGGGTGACCTCGACGGCTTCTCGCCGGACCGTGGGGTCGGAATCATGGAGAGCCCTCTGAAGAGTTCCGGAAGGGACGACCCCGTGGGGAGGATCGAGGGCCACCGCGCGGAGAGCCGAGCATCGAACGGCTGGCGAGGGATCGCGAAGGGGGGCCTGATAGGGATGGGCGGAGGGGTGGGTTTGCAGGATCTGCCGGGCCTCGGCCGCCGCCAATTCGGCTTGGCCGGCCAACAGGTGCAACAACATGCGTTGTTGCCGTAGATCCGGGCTATCAGGAAATTGGCGAAGCCCATTTTCGATCACTACCTGGGCCTCCTGGATTTTTCCCTGCTCGATCAGCCCGTGGGCTTGACGGGAAAGGCGAAGCTCGGGCCTGGAGCAGGCAGCAAAAGCAAGGATAAGGATCCAGCAGCCGGGGGCCTTGCGCATGGGTCAAGATTAAGAGGAAGAGGGGAATTTAGGAAGGACGGAGGATGGATGGCCGGGGGGGAATGGCACCCGTTTGACTTCGATCACTCCTTTTCTAGTTTCGGCACAATGGGAAGCGTGGTCAGCCTGAAAGGTTTGAGGCCCCGGCCGGATTGGATCCGGGCGGATCGGGGCCTGGAGCGGGAGTTAAAGGAGGTGGAGAAGAGGATTTTGCATCAGGCCACCCTGTTTGATTCCGGGGCGGAGACCTATGTGCGATATGCCCTGGAGGGTGGGGGCAAAAGACTGCGCCCGGCCTTGGTTTTGCTGGCCGGCCAAGTGGCGGGGGAAAGGAACGATGCGATCCGGGATTTGGCGGTGATTGTGGAGTTGGTCCATGTCGCCTCGTTAATTCATGACGATGTGTTGGACCGGGCCGAATTGAGGCGCGCCCGGGCGACCTGCAACGCAAAATGGGGAACGGAGCTCTCGGTTTTGCTGGGGGATGCGCTTTTCGCCCACGGGCTGCAGTTGGCCACCCGACTGGAGGATGCGGAAGTGGCCCGCAGGATTGCGGAGGCCTCTCGAAACCTGTGTGAAGGGGAGATTTTACAAACCCAGCGGCGTTTTGACCTGAAAATGACGACGGCGGATTATCTGCATATGGTGGGATTGAAAACCGGCGCTCTTTTCCGGGCGGCGGCCGAAGTCCCTTTTCTGATTTTTAAGGCGGCGGAGGTGAAAAGGGAGGCGGCCCGATCCTTCGGTCATCATCTGGGGATGGCTTACCAGATTTATGACGACTGCCTGGATCTTTTTGGAACGGATGAGGAAAGCGGGAAAACACTCGGCACGGACCTGCGCAAGGGGAAATGGACATTGCCGGTTCTTCATGCACTCCAGAGCCTGCCCAAAGAGGAATCGGAGGCCTTGCGCGGACAGTTGGTCGGGGAAGATCCCGCAATTGGGGGTGTGGCGGACAAGGTGCGGCAAGCAGGTGGCTTGAAGTTTTCCCTTAGAAAGGCGGTGGATTTGCTTGAAAGGGCGAAGGGGGATTTGCGGGTCTTGGGGGATGGGGAGAAGACGGGTGATTTGATGGCCATGACGGAACGGTTGACCGATTATCTAAAAACCGCGGACTCCGATCCTGCCCAAGTTTGAGCCAAAGTCCCTACCTGGGTGGGTAGGAGGTTGATTCGCCTTTTCGGTTCGGGGGGGGCGGAGTAGCGTTGGATCGATGCCGGCGGATGCCACCAAGGAACTGGATCTGGAGAATGGGCCGACGGATGAGGAGTTGGTGGCTGAAACTTTAAAAGGGAATCTAAGCTCGTACGACGAGCTGATCCGGAGGTTCCAGGCCCGGCTTTACGGGGTGATATATCACCTTACCTCCAACCACGACGACACCAATGACATGCTGATGGAGGTTTTTGACAAGGCTTACCGAAGTTTGCCGACCTTCCGGGGGCAATCCTCCTTCTACACCTGGATCTACCGAATCGCGATCAACCGAACTTTTAACTTCTTGGACAAGAGGAAGCGGCGTCAGGGAGCCATGAGTTTGAATGAGATCAACGAGGAAGGGTTGCCGAAGTTTGATTTCCCGGATCCAATCCAGAGAAACAACCCATCTAAGTCATCTATGCTCAATGAGTTGCAAAATAAATTGAACGAATCGATGCTTCAGCTGTCGAAGGAGCATCGAACTGTGGTTACCTTATTTGATATTCAAGGACTTGCACATGCTGAGATCGCCAAGATCATGGGCTGCACGGAGGGGACTGTACGTTCCCGGTTGCACTATGCTCACAAGCAGTTGCAAAAATCTCTTGGCATTTATCTTAGAAGGTAAAAGGATATTAGGAGCACATTCATGAGCCAACCCCAAGACTTCACATCCCTGCAAAAGCTTCTCCAGTTGAAGCGGCTTGAGACGCCGGGGCAGGAATACTTTGATCGTTTCGTCGATGCCTTTCACCGTTACCAAAGGCAGGAAATTCTCCGTGAGGAGCCTTGGTATGCGAAGGTGGTGGAGGTCTTGTTTGAGCCTTGGGTCGCGGGGATTCCCCGTCTGGCCACGGTTGGAGCCGCCGCCGCCTGCTTGATGGCCGGGATTGCCCTGATGTTCGGACCCATGGGATCGGGTACAGCCCAGTTGGCTGACGGTAAAGTGGCCCATGCCAAGGGGGTGATCGTGGCTTCCGCTGAAAAGAACAGTTCTGCGCAGATCCAGCCGGAGCTGATGGACACGGCGGCTGGTGGCGAGGTGACCGAAATCCGGCCCCTCTACGTGAACGGGCATGGTGCGGTGGCCTATGATTCCCAGCTCGCGTTCTAAGCCTTTCTTTCTTGTCCTAAGTCTTCTTGGGGTCGGTCTCCTGGGGCTGGTACTTGGCCGCTATCTTTATCTGACTAAACAGAAGACACCATCTTGGGCCGTTGTCTCTCACAGGGATATCCGGACCCCGGCAGGCAACGCCTTTCCTCAGGCCCCCTCCGCCCCGGTCCAGCCTATGGCCGCCGGATCGGGGGTCTTTGACCGGATCGCTGCCGAAGTCAGCGGGGTTTATGAGCAGGCGGCCCCTGCCGTTGTGCGGGTGCACGCCTCGGATGGGCCCGAGCAGTTGGCCGGATCGGGATTTTTTATCGACGGTCAAGGGACCATTCTGACCGCCTACGCGGTGGTGGGTCAGGCCGAGGGGGCCTCCGTTGATGTGAACGGGCGAAGTTTCCCGGCAAAAATCCTGGGGAGGGATCCGCGGAGCGGGGTAGCTGTCCTAAAGATCGATGCTGGCAAAACACCGTTTTTGGATTTTGGCGAGGGGCTGCGCCTTCGCCCCGCTTCGGCGGTGGTCAGTGTGGCCTTTCCGTATGACCTGAAAGCTGAGCCAACCTTCGGTTTGGTGGCGGGCTTTGATGTGAAATATCTGACCCGCTTTTTTGCCACAACGCATCTTCGGGCCAATTTGCCGATCAAACCAGGGCAGATCGGCGGTCCTCTTTTGGACAGCCATGGGAAAGTGGTCGGGGTTCTGATGCTGGAGATCGACGAGGGTAAAGCCTGTTACGCGCTGCCGATCGAGGCGGCCGGCAAGGTGGCCACGGATATCGTCAAGTATGGTGAGCCCAAACACGGTTGGATGGGCGTGGGAGTGATGCCCGATCGCAGCCGGCCGGAGAGGGGAGCCCCGGTCTTTGTCGATCGTCTCTACAAGGGAACCCCGGCGGAGAGGAGCGGTCTCAAGGCGGGGGACGAGGTGATTTCCATCGGCGGCGCCTTCTTCTCCGTGGTTGGGGAGAAAGTTCCCGTGAAGGTTCGTCGGGATGGCAAGGAGGAGGTTTTTACCATCATCGTTTCAGCCCGCCCGGACAGTTCCCGAATGGTGGAACCTGCTCCTCTCTTTCCCAATCCCAGCGGTGGCCCCGCCAATCAAGGGATGCCGGTCAAAGCAAACCGCTGAGTTCCCCCTCTTGCCGGCAGACCGGCCAAGATTAAGGTTAAGATTACGAGGGTTTGAAGTACCCTCCTTGGATGCGTTTCAAGGATACGGCTCTTCTCCTAGCTGGGCATGGTTCCACCAAAAATGCCGACTCCAGCCGATATGCGCGTGAAACGGCCCATCGGATCAGAGATCGGGGAATTTTTGCCGAAGTGCGGGCGGCTTTTTGGAAAGAGCAACCGTCCTATGCCGAGGCCCTGCAGGGTTTGAAATCCAGAAAAGTGGTGGTGGTGCCATGGTTCTTGGCCCGAGGTTATTTCACGACCCAGGTATTGGCGCGGGAGTTTGCCGATGTCCCCGGATTTGATTGTCAGGTCACCGATCCTTTGGGGGCAAGGCCCGAGATTCTTGTTCACTTGCGGAGGCGG
>RHAF01000171.1 GCA_010028775.1 Verrucomicrobiota bacterium
TCCGGCCCTTGCGTGACCACCAGGAACTGGTGGATGAGCTCCTCCATCTTGGTCAGCACCTTGTCCTTGGCCGGAAGGACGTTTTTGGGGTCATCCACCAGCCACGGACCCCCGGGCATTTTCTCCACCGCCTGGAGAAGAATCTTAACGCTCTGCCTCATTTCCTCCATCCGCACGGCAAAGCGGTCGTAGCAATCCCCCGCCTGCCCGACCGGGACCTCAAATTCAAACTTCTCGTATCCCAAGTAGGGGAAATATCTCCGGACATCGTAGTCGTTGCCGGATCCGCGAAGGTTGGGTCCGGTCAACCCAAAATCCAGACCGACATTTGCCGGAATGATTCCGATGTCCTTGGTCCGGTCGACAAAAATGCGGTTGCGGCTGAGCATTTTTCCAAACTCATCCAGTTTACCCAAAAACTGCTGGCTGAATTCCTTGACCCCCTCGAGAAAACCAGGCGGAAGATCGCGGGTCTGCCCCCCTACCCGGGTGAAGCTGGTGGTGAAGCGCGCGCCGGTCAGGAGTTCGATCAGGTTATAAATCTTTTCCCTTTCCGTGAAGGTGTAGAGAAACATGGTCATGGCGCCGACATCCATGGCGAAAGCCCCCAGGCCCAGCAAGTGGGCGGAGATCCGGGCCAATTCACAACAGATCACCCGGGTGGTCTTGGCCCGCGGTGGTAGTTCGTAGCCCATCAGCTTTTCCACCGCACAGGCATAGGCCACGTTATTGGCCAAGGGCGCAAGGTAGTCCAACCGGTCGGTGTATGGAACGAACTGGTTCCAGGTCATGTTCTCCGCAATTTTCTCGTCACCCCGGTGAAGATACCCCACATCAGGGTCGGCCTTGGTGATCACCTCCCCGTCCAACTCCAGAACCAGGCGAAGCACCCCGTGGGTGCTTGGATGGGAGGGGCCGAGATTCAGGACCAGCTTCTCTCCGATGTCCGATTCGGCGACCTGGTGGGCTCCCTCGGCCGAGCGGGCGAGGACGTCCCCAACCTGGAGCGTGGTCGTAGCAGAGCTCACAGATTTCTCTCCTCGGCCGGATGGGCCCGCGGTTCGCGTTCGTGGGAGAAAGGGGCCGGACTGGTGACAAACGGTCCACCCTCCAGCGGTGCCTTGGAGGTGAAAGCGATGTCGGGCATTTCCGTGGGCAATCCCTCCAGGGGGAAATCCTTGCGAAGGGGGTGATGGGGATAGCCCTCCCACATGAGGATGCGCCGCAGGTCGGGATGTCCTGAAATTTTCACCCCCACC
>RHAF01000172.1 GCA_010028775.1 Verrucomicrobiota bacterium
GGCCGTGGTCGGTTCCAAGGCATGGGTGCTTTGCAAAGCAGGGAGCGTCAAAACTTTCGCGCCCAGCCGATTTTTCAGGGCCCCATCCAGATCGAACCACGTCTTGGTCACCGCTCGGTTCTCCTTGCGGAGTCCGACCAGAGGCTGGGATCGGTACGACCCCATGGCCAAGGCCGCTTTCACCGGCAACGGGGCATCCGTCCCCAGTCCGTTGGGATGAAACTCCGGCATTGGCACCGTCCCTTGCACCGACCAACCCCCATCGTTCCAGGGTAAAGTCACATTTCCGGCAAGGAGCGGGGGCCGGGCTTTGGGAAACACAATGGCCGAGGGCTCATAAATGGCCGCCAGCCCCCCCTCCGCGCCTTCCCCGCTCTGGAGGGTGACCTTTCCTGGTCCATGAGGCGGAATCCGGATAAAATCCCCCGGATCTCGGAACAGGGAAAAAGCCAACGCGTGCGCCCCCAAAGAGAGCGCCACAAAAAGGGTCAGCTGTCCCCGGAGGCGGGAGCCGCGGAAAGCCCGTTCTGCACCACCGCGTCCAAAAGCTGGGCCACCACTCCGTGCCGCAGTTCGCGGTCCGCCCTTACCACCACCACCGCCCGGGGCTCCGACTTGGCCAACCGCGCCAACTCTGTGCGCAGCTTGGCGAGGTCGGTGACCCGGTCGTTGAAAAAGATCTGCGGGGTCGCTCCCGCGGTGGCGGTGATCACATACCGGGTGTCGTTCACCCCGCCCTTCGACTGTCCCGGCGAGGGCGGATCCACCACGATCCCGGGCTGGAAGACAAAACTTGAGGTCAGCAGAAAAAAGATCAGCAACAGCAGGATCACATCGACCAGCGGGGCCACATCCAACGGCCCCCGCAAAACCCGGACCTGGGTCCGGATTTTCATGGGGTCGGCTTTTCCGTCTTTAGGGCTGTGGTCACCGGGGTGCTCACCGCCGTCGGGCGGAAGCGTCCGCCCTCCTTGAGGATTTGGATCATCTCGATCCCGGCCCGCTCCATGTCATTGACTTCGGAACTCATGCGGGAAGCCAGGTAGTTGTAAGCCACATAGGCCGGAATCGCCACCACCAGCCCCCCCGCGGTGGTCAGCAAAGCCTCCCACACTCCCCCCGCTAACTCCCCCACCGGCACTGTTCCCCGGGCCCCGCTCACTGTCTGGAACACATGAATCATCCCCGTCACCGTCCCCAGCAATCCCAGCAAGGGCGAGATGTATCCGACCGTCGC
>RHAF01000173.1 GCA_010028775.1 Verrucomicrobiota bacterium
CCTTTGCCGGCTTTTTGGTAGGCGGTGGCGATGAAACGGGGAATTTCGTCGGCGAAGCGCTCGCCCGAGGCTTTTTCTTGGGCGGATTGCAGCCGTTGGATGGCCTTGTCGGTTTCTCCGTCTTCCAAGAGGGCCCGGCCCACGAGATAATCCACCAGTCCGGCAATGCCCTTTTGTTCGGGATATTTCTTCTGGTACTCCGCGAGCAGTCGGTCGGCATCCCCGGTCCGTCCCTGGAGGGCATAGGTGAGAATGACCTGTTGTTCGGCAGGACCGGAAAGATCCTTGCCCCCGTAGGCGGAAACCTGCCGGAACACCAAGCGAGCCTCGTCGTATTTTCGGGTCTGTAGGTAGGCTTGCCCCATCTGGAGGAGAGCCTGTCCGGACAGGTCAGGCCGGGCTTTTACCTCCTCGATTTTTCTCTGTTCCCGTTGGACTTGGTTGAGTTTGGCGGGGGACGGAGAGGACATCTGGGCCAATTCCGCCTTGAGCGGAGCCAATTTGGCCTCGAGTTGGCTGATCAATTCCTGTTTTCCAGGAATGGCGCGCAATCGTTCCATGGCCTCGTCGAAGCGGCGGGCGGCCAGATCGAGACTGGCGATCTGAAGGTTGGCCTCCGCGGCCAAGGCGGGGCTGGCCCCTGAGGCCAGGCGGGAGTAGATCTGTCCGGCCCGGGCCATGGCGGCCTCGGCGTCGGCTTTTTTGAAGTCGGCCAATAGTTCGTCGGCCCGACGGGCTTCCGCAAAGCCCTGCAGATAGTCGATTTCCTCGCTCATGGTGTTGTCGGCATCGGCCTTGCGGGCGGCCTCCAAGTCCTGGCTGGCCTCGGCGTATTTCCCTAACTGCACCTGCAGGCGGGCCCGGAGCAGGTAGGTTTCGGCCAACGATTTTGATTCAGGAAACTCCTTGGCAAAATCCCCGATGGCCTGGACGGTCTCCTGCATCTTTTTCTTACGCTCGGCGGATTTTTCCGGGAGGGCTTCGGCCTCGGCGGCGGAGGCCTGGGCCAGGTAGTACAGGGCCTCTTCCTTGACTTCCTTGTCCTTGGCCGAGGCCTGAACCTTGCGGTAATTGGCCATGGCGTCCGCCCATTTCCCTAGGCTGTATTGCGACCGGGCCAGCAGGAGTTGGGCGCTGGCGAGGTTGGGGGACTGTGGATTGGCTTTGATGAAATCCTCGGCCAGCTTGACGACTTCCTCGTAACGGTT
>RHAF01000174.1 GCA_010028775.1 Verrucomicrobiota bacterium
AGATTAGCAGGAACATCGGTTAGAGTGGAACCGAGTTTTGCCAGGACTACCACCTTCTTGCCTGCTCCTGAGGACGACCACGAAAGGGTGACTTGGCCATCTCGCGCCTGATCGCTCAGGCTTTTGTTGTCGACCAGTGCCGTTGCCCTCCCGTTGGCCGTGACCACTGCGCTGAGTGAGCCGGCCGTGATGCTGATGCTCTCGTCGGCCGTCACGGCGCTCAAAGGCTGGAAACGCACATAGACCGGCACGGCAACCAGTCCCGTGGAATCGGGGGTCAGGCTTAAAGAGGAGGTGAAGGTCACCCCGTCGCTCGACACTCCGTAATCCTTGGGGGCGGTAATCGTCACCGCGGTGGCCAACCGGACTCCACTCACCAAAAACGAGGGCGTGTCCCCGTTGTCGCCGGAGTTATCCCCCGCCACGTATTTATAGTCGATAATACTCACCGCGGTCGGACTCACAGAGAGCGTCGGCTGACTGTTGCCGGTCAGCGCGACATACTGCGTGACCGCACCCACACTGACGTGACTGATGCTCCCGCTGTGGCTGGCGGAGGCAGCTGACGGATTGTACCTCACGTAGATGGTCAGACCCAGGTTCACTTCGTCCTTGGTCAGGTTCAATGACCCCCCGAATCCTGTTCCGCTCGTCTTGGAAATCTGGAAATGGGTTGGCGCAGTCACCAAAACGTTCGAACCCAAATACTTCCCTTGAAGGGTATAACTTTGCTCCGCGGAAGGCGTTCCCAGCGGGGTTTCAAACCCGCTCAACGTGCCCACGGAAGGATTTACCTGAGGCACCGTCGGTGAGGTCACTTGGAAAACGCTCACACTCGATTCTTGGACTCCCCCACCCACATCAGGAGTGGCCACGGTAACGGAAGCCACGGCCATGGTGGAGAGGCTGGCGGCCGGAATGGTCGCCGTGAGCTGGGTCGAGCTGTTGTAGGATGTCACCAGATCTGCCCCGTCCCAACGCACCACGCTGTCGGCGTAGAATCCAGTTCCCGTCACCGTCAACAGAGTATCCCCCGAACCGGCCACTACCGAAGCTGGACTGAGGGAGGTCATGGTCGGCACCGGCGTCACCACCGCCAGATTGGTCGAGACCGAGCCGCCTCCTGGAGACGGATTGGAAAGGGTCATGGTTACTGTTCCGGCCGTGGTCAGAAAATTGGATCCCACGATGGCTGTC
>RHAF01000175.1 GCA_010028775.1 Verrucomicrobiota bacterium
TTCTTATGAGGCAAAATCGAAATTTTCGGAGATCCTGCGTGAGGCATCCGGGGGGCAGGTGTTTGTCATCACGCGCAATGGCAGAAGGATGGCGGAGTTAAGGCCGTGCGAGGGGCCCGAGGTCCGGAGAAAGACCGGCATGATGAGAGGTAGATTCGGGCCGCTGGGGGAGAAGTTTCATCAGCCACTGGAGGAATTTTCCGCCCGTCCATGAAGCTTCTTTTGGATACCTCCACCCTGGTCTGGTTTCTGCGGAAAGACGGGGAGATTTCCCCCCGGGCTGTCCGGGTGATCGAGGATTCCCGCAACCAGGTCTACGTGAGCGCCGCGGCGATTTGGGAAATTTCGAGCAAGGCTTCGGCGGGAAAAATTCCCCCTCCCGAGGGCTGGGGGGAGGGTGTCAGCGGGGAACTGGAGGAGGCGGGTTTCCGTTTGTTGCCGGTGGAGGCCCGGCATGCGGAGGAGGTTTACCAGCTACCGCGGGTTCATCCGGATCCGTTTGACCGCCTGATGATCGCCCAATGCCGGGTGGAAAAGATGACCGCGGTGACTCCGGATTCCTCGTGGTCTGACCGACGCTACGAGATCCTGACACTCTGGAAATAGGAATCGTCCTCTCGAGGGATCCGAAAACATCCCCCGACGGGTGGGTATTGAAGCGGGAAAGATCAGATATGCCGAGAATCGGTGTGGTCTTTGACGGCGTACCCTGACTCCTGTCGCTTGTGGACGTATCCCTGATAGATGTCCTCGGCGGTCATCCCAAGCGTCTGGGCGAGGGAGACGAGGAAGTGGAATAGATCGACCACCTCCACGCGGGCGTTCTGTTCATCAACCTTCTGGTATTTGGCCCACCACTTCCAGGGAAAGCTGTCGATCAACTCGGCGATTTCCTGGGTCATGGCCCGCGAGTAGTTCAGGGCCCACTTGGTTTTCTCCTCGGGGGAGAGGTTGGCGAGGTCGACCCCGATTTTTTTGTTGAGGATGTCCTGCATGCGAAAAATTTCATCGAGCTTGTCGGGGTGGGCCATGAAGGATTGGTAGCGCCCGGAACAGGTGGAGCGGAGACTTTTTTGCAAAAAAACACAGCGGGATGTGAAAAAATACGGATGGGGGTTGGACGCCTGAAGGCCTGCGGGGTAACACCCTTGGATGCGTGACGTGGTTAT
>RHAF01000176.1 GCA_010028775.1 Verrucomicrobiota bacterium
TGGTAGTGCGCCGCCGGCACCACCGGGATTGGCTGATGGGCCGGATCGATGCCCAAGCCGCGCAAAGTGGCGGTGATGGCCGGAAAACGCTTTTCCAAAAATTCCGTTCCCCGCGAACGGATGTCCAAAAAGACACAGGCGGCCCCGCTCTCCTTCATTTCTTCGTCGATGGCCCGAGCCAAAATATCCCGGGGAGCGAGGGATCCCCGGGGATCGGTCTGGCGGGTGAAGTCACGCCCCTGGCCGTCCACCACCACTCCCCCCTCCCCCCGCAGGGCTTCGGAAATCAAAAAGGTGGGCGCCGCAGGATGAAAAAGACACGTCGGGTGAAACTGCACGAACTCCATGTTCGCGATCGATACGCCGGCACGATACGCCATGGCCACCCCATCCCCTGTCGCAATGGCGGGATTGGTGGTGTAGAGATAACACTTTCCGCATCCGCCCGTGGCCAAAACAACCATCTGGGCGGAAATCGCCTCTACCCGATGGGTGGAACCATCCAAGGCATACAGACCCAAAACCCGATCCGGTCCTTTCCTTTTCAGTTTTTTGGAGGTGATCAGATCGATCGCCACCATGTCCTCCCGCACCCGGATCCGGGAGGAAGACCGGACGGCTGAAAGCAGGGCACGCTCCAACTCCTTTCCGGTGATGTCCCCGGCATGCAGGACCCGACGCTTGCTGTGCCCTGCCTCTTTCCCCAGATCCGGAAGGTGGCCCCCTCCGTTTTCCCTCTCGGTAAACTTCACCCCCAGCTCCACCAGCTCCGCCACCCGGGCCGGGCCATCCCGCACCACCTGCCGAACCACCTCCTCCCGGCATAACCCGGCCCCCGCGGCCAAGGTGTCCCGCACATGGAGCTCCACCGAGTCCTCCTCCGAGGTCACACAGGCAATTCCTCCCTGCGCGTAGTTGGTGTTGGATTCGGCGGCGTTTTTCTTGGTCAGAAGCAGCACTTGGGCATGTTCCGAAGCCTTGAGGGCAAAGCTCAACCCCCCGATCCCGCTGCCGACCACGACCACTTCCGCCGAGAATTCCTGACTTGGTCTTACCCGCTTCACTGGTATGTTTTTCCCCTGCTGGAGCTGTAGCTCAATTGGTCAGAGCACCGCCCTGTCACGGCGGGGGTTGCGGGTTCGAGCCCCGTCAG
>RHAF01000177.1 GCA_010028775.1 Verrucomicrobiota bacterium
GGATATGGGACCGGAAATCCGGAGCGATGTAATCGTCGGCCTGCCTCAGCTGGCTTTCGGCCACGAACTTCGCAAGATCAATCTGGTTGTCGACCAGAACGAAGTTGTGTCCCATGGCAATCTTGGGCATGGAACCCGTGTTCCGCAGGGTCAACCGGATAGGCTGGCCGGCCTTCGCTTCAATCTCCGTCACGTTGTACTTCATCTGGTCGTTGGCGGTGATCTCCACCAGCAGGGGGCCTGAATTTGCCTCGGGCGACTTTCCGCATCCGGCCAGGGTTCCTACGGCAAAAATTACTGCCCAAGCTCCACCGACGAGATTTTTCTTACCTTTCATGAACTCGATACTGCTCTTTCTCAAATCCAAATCCATCCCAAACGACCCCTACCCGGCACCTCACAGAGACAACCTCCGTTCGGACCCGATGTTTGCCAAAATGCCCATATAGGCATACGATTTTTTGATGGCTACCGCAACACCAGCCAAGTCAGCCGCGACTGCAAAAGGTCTGCAACTTCCGCCTTACGACCACCAGCCACACCCTTATAAGGGACCGACCACGGAGGAAGTGCTCAAACTCCGCAAGGAACACCTCACTCCCTCCCTTTTCCACTATTACCGCAAGCCGCTCATGCTCGTGGAGGGGTCGATGCAGTATCTTTACGACGAGAAGGGCCGCCGCTATCTCGACGCCTTTGGCGGTATTGTCACGGTCTCCGTCGGTCACTGTCATCCGGAGGTCCTTGCCGCCGTGGACGAGCAGAACCACCTCCTCCAGCACACCAGCACCATATATCTTCACCCCGGCATCGCCCAGTACGGCAAGGAACTGGCCGACTGCATGCCCGGCGACCTTAAGGTCTGCTACTTCGTCAATTCAGGTTCGGAAGCCAACGAGCTCGCCCTCCTCCTCGCCCGCTCCTACACCGGCAACTACGACATCATCGCCCTGCGCAACTCCTACCACGGGGGTACTGCCAACACGATGGGCATCACCTCCCACCACACCTGGAAGTACAACGTACCGCACTCCTTCGGCGTCCAGTTCGCCCGCGCTCCCTACCCCTACCGTGGTCCCTGGCCCGCCACCGATCCGAACGCCGGCAAGAA
>RHAF01000178.1 GCA_010028775.1 Verrucomicrobiota bacterium
CCGCCTAATTTCCCTCCCTGCCATGAAGTTCCGCAAGATTTTCGCATCCTTGGCCGCCTTCCTTCTTTTGGCCATTCCTTCCTCCCACCCCGCCGCCTCACCGCAGGACGATTATCTGCAGATCTACGTCATGATCAACGAGGGGGACAAACTGGATAATTCCGGGCAAAAATCCCAGGCCCGTGAAAAATACGAAAACGCCCTGAATAAACTGGAAAAACTAAAGAGCGAAAACCCCGAATGGGAACCGACGATCGTCAAATACCGGATTAAATATCTCAACGACAAGCTCTCCAACCTAAAATCAGCCAAAGACGCCTCTCCGGCCCCGGCGGAGAAACCGGTCGCGCCGGCCGCGGAAAAACCTTCCTCCACCCCGCCTCCTGCAGCGGCTCCGGCTCCCTCCCCTTCGGAAACCCCGGCTCTCCCCGTGCAAAAGTCGGAAGCTTCCGCCCCGATAGTCACCTCAGACGATCCCTCCGCTCTCCGGCAAAAGATCATCGCCCTCACCGGCGATTTGGAGTCCGCCCGAACCGAACTGAAGCAGGCCAAAAACGATCTGGAACAGGCTCTGGCGGAGAGAAAACAACTGAAGGAGAAGCTCGCCGCCTCCCCGGCGCCCGATGCCAATGTGGCCAAACTTCAGGAGGAAAACGCCAGCCTGCGGCAAAAGCTGACCGCCACCGAGGAGAGCTTGAAGAAGGCCGCCGGGGGGGAACTCTCGGGTGAGATGACCTCCCTCCGCGGTCAGGTCGATTCCTTGGAGAAAAAACTGGCCGAAGCCAACGCCCGCTCGGCCGAGCTGACCCGGGCCAACGACGATTACAAGAAACAGATCGCCAGCCTGACCACCCAACTGCAGGCCGCCGGCACCGTGGGCAAGTCGGACTCCGCCCTGGCCAAGGAAAACGCCATGCTGCGCTCTATTCTGGACCGCCAGCTGAAGGAACAAGCCCGGCGCGAGGCCGCCCGCCGGTTGGTCTTGGATGAATTTAAGAATCTCGCGGTGTCCACGGAGGCTCTCAAGACCCAGATGGAGGTTCTCAGCTCACCTTTGGTTTCCCTGACCAACGAGGAGCAGGACATGCTGAAGGTTTCCGCCC
>RHAF01000179.1 GCA_010028775.1 Verrucomicrobiota bacterium
TCCGCCTGCCCGCTGGAGACGGCCCCCAGCATTCCCTGCCAATCGTAAGGGGTGATTTTCGTGCTGATTCCCCTCGCCTTGCAGTACCCCTCGAACAGGTCCAGATCCGCACCTTGGATCACTCCGCCTTCACTGAAAAGCATAGGGGGGGAGGAGGGAGAGACGGCCACCTGAATGACTTTCCCGGTGGAACTACCGGAGCAACCTGCCAAAATCATTGCGAGAGAACCGAAAAACAACGCCATGCGGGGGAAGGATGTCATGCTTCCTTTCCTATCCGGATCGTGGGGGAAAAGCGAACCCTTCTTCGAAAGACGAAGATTTAGTAACGCAAAACTTCCCGCAACGCCGCCGCCACGCGCACCGCAGTCGGCCGGTGTGCCGCCCAGAGATTCGGGTGATAGGGAATAGGCGTATCCTTTGCGTTCAGCCGTTTGGGGGGCGCGTCCAGCAACTCAAAACCCTCCGAAGCCACCCGGGCCACCACCTCCGCCGAGGCTCCGCCCCACGGCCAAGACTCCCCCACCGCCAACAACCTTCCCGTGCGGGCCACGCTGGCCAGAATGGTGTCCGTATCCAGAGGCTTCACCGTCCGAAGATCCACCACCTCCGTCTCGTAGCCCTCGCCCGCCAGCTCCTCCGCCGCCGCCATCGCCTCATGCAGCATCGCACTGTAGGCCACACAGGTCACATCGCGGCCCGCTCGCGCCACCCGGGCCCGAAACGCCGGCACGGCCTCGGCGGGAAGGGATTCGGCCTTGAGATGGTAGTAGAGGAGCTTGTGCTCACAGAAGACGACCGGATCCTCCATCCTGATCGCTTCCAACAGCATGCTGTAGGCGTCCTCCACCGTGGCAGGCGTCATCACCACGAGTCCCGGATAGTGCGAATAGATTGTCTCCATCGATTGGCTATGGAACGGCCCGCTGCCCGGTGTTCCCCCGGAGGGTAAACGCAAAACCATCGGACACGGCCGTCCGGTTCGCCAGTAGGTTGTCGCGGCATGATTGAGGACTTGGTTGAGTCCCACCGTTGAAAAATCGGCAAACTGCATCTCCACGACCGGCCGCATGCCATCCATCGCCGCCCCCACCGCCAT
>RHAF01000180.1 GCA_010028775.1 Verrucomicrobiota bacterium
GAAAAGAGTTCGGGAATCAAGGCAGGATCGGGTCAGGACATTGGGGGGTAAGACGAGGATTTCGAAGGTCAGGAGTCAGGGTAGAACGGCACGAGCCCTGGCGAGGTCGGCTAAGACCAAGACAGTTTACCGGGCAAGAGTTGGCAAATAGCTGGCAAACGGAAATTCGGGGTTGGGTGGATGATTCTTCCCCTTGAAACGCCCTGAGGGAGGTTAATCATAGCCTGCATGAGGCTCACCCGAACTTGCCTGTTGTTCCTGTTGGTGGTGTCCGGCGTGATGGCCGACACCGAGGGGAAGGGGAAAAACATCCGAGTTGGGGTTTTTGTGGAGCAGCCCTTTGTCATGCAGACTCCGGCAGGTTTAGACGGCTTCTGCATCGACCTTTGGACCCGCCTCATGGAGGAACAAGGGTGGACCTGCACCTACACGGTCATGCCGAATGCGGTCACGGTTTTGGAGGAAATCCGCAAGGGAAACCTAGACCTTGCCGTGGGGCCTTTTTACATCACCTCCGACCGCCTTAAGTTGATGGATTTCACCCATCCTTTTCACGAATCCGGGGCCCAATTGATGATCAACACCGAAAGACGTCACACACTGGGAAAACTCTGGAAGGGCCTGGTGGAAGGAGGGCACATTCTGATCCTTTTGGCCGGTGCGGGCATTATCCTGGTCCTGACCCATCTGCTGCTCTTTTTTGAGTGGAAGACCAACCCCAACTATCCGCGCGGATACCTCGAGGGTTTCGCGGACTGTTTTTACCACATCATGTCCATCTGCATGGCGGGAAAAGCCACCCACCGGGGAATTCCCGGCCCTTGGGGCAAAATTCTGGCCGCCCTCTGGCTGGCGGGCGGGGTGGCCGTTGTCGCCTACATCACGTCGACGATCACCTCGGTGATGACCGCCAATAAACTCCGGGGTTCGGTGCACGGGGTGGTGGATCTGGCCGGTCAACGGGTGGCGGTGATCCAGGGGACCGTTTCGGAAAAAGTCGCGCTGAAGTACTTTTTGGTGGGAATTCCTTATCCGGATCTTTCTTCCGCCGCCACGGCCGTGGTTCGGAGGGATGTGGC
>RHAF01000019.1 GCA_010028775.1 Verrucomicrobiota bacterium
GCGTTGACGGGATCCAAAGCGTGGGCACGTTGCTGTACCAAGACTCCGCCCAGGGAAGGTCCGAGGACTGTAACTCGCCGGTCTCAAACCAGGACCGCATAAAGACGAAAATCGGGGGATAATTGGGTGGATAGGAAAAAGGCGGTGGTTCAGGCAGGGCCAATCGGGCGATGGTCGACCAACAGGCCAAGATTCCCGCGAAACAGGCGAGCAACATGCCGAGAAGTTCAATTTGAAACTTCAGCCTTTCAATACAGACCCATAAGAATGCCGCGCCATAAACACAAGATACGGGCAACAAAACAATGAGGATGGAGAGACCGGCCTGATCTTCCCCTCGAATCACAAAAGAGCAGGCCAGGATCAGTGCAAAGGCGACAAACCCCCAGATGCTTTTGCCATGGGTGGCGGATTTTAGGCGAAACGGGTGCATCAGGCTCACAACCGCCAGAAGACCCGCCAGGGTGGCCCCACAAAGCATCGGTCCTTTGGCCATGATCATGGAAAAACCCCGCAATACGGACCCGGTCAGGCGTCGCCAGACATCGGTCTTCTCGACGTCATAACTGAATGTTCGCCAGACCAGATTCCCCGGATAATTGGGGGAATCGGCGAGGAAAAATGCCCAATTCAGACCCAGGGGATTTCCCGTGACCTGCCACATCCTCCCCATCCAGGCCAAAGAAATCCCCAAGGGAATCAACGCACCCAGCCAAAGTGACCACTTTTGGGAGCGCAGACAAAAGGAGGAAACAAACAAGAACACCAAGCAGGGCCAGATTTGTATCAGTTGCACCAAAGGGGCCAAGGCGATGACCCAACCGCAACAAAATGCCCTGAGATGCTCTTGTGCCGGGGAGAAATTCTCACCCCCGGAATCCTGGATCTGCAGGAGACCGCAAAAAAGCCAGCCCGCCGCCGCATAAAGTAAAACCAGAAACGCACTACTCCCCCCCTGAATGGCCAGATCCCAAAGCGCGGAACTTCCCAGGAGAAAGACAACCGCCAACACCCCGACCCCGAAATCAAATTGTCTGGCGCCCCACAAAAAAACCAGGAAGGCGCTCAATACAATCGCGGTCAGATTAAGCGCCAGGGGAACATAATCCGGGGAATAAACGCGGAAGAATTTCACCTTCTCAGGCGGTATATCAAAGCTGATCACCCGCAGGGCTCTGCCCATGCGAAAGAGTCCGGACAATATCGATGGGTAAAGCGGCGGCGTGAGGGTCTCGGGAAACTCGCTCAGGGATGGGGACTGGTTTCCATGCTTGGCACGGAGTTGCCAAAGAGCCAGGGGCCGGATGAATTGGGTGGTGAAGCCCTTGCCGGTGGCCAACTGACGGGCCTGTTGGGCCAAGTCCATGGCCTCCATGGTCCGGAGGCCGTTAAATTCCCGCAATCCAATCCAGGTCGTCAGGCCGGTGATGAAAAGGAAAAGCGCCGATCGGACCAACCAGACACGAATCGAACCGGCCTCCACCTCATAAACCCAATCCTGCAAAGTTCTCATCGTTTCGTTGAAATTCCTTTTTTGAATTCTGCCAATTTTCGGTGAAGAGTGCGACGACTAATTCCCAATTGTCTCGCCGCTTCGGTGATATTTTGACCGGCACTTTCCAGGGCCGCCAAAATCGCCTCTTTTTCCAGATCCTCCAAACGGGTGGCCCGGGAAGCACCTCCCTGCCTAAATTTTGTCCCTAATTCGCGTATCCCGGGAGGCAAATCAGAAACCTCAACCTTGGATCCTTTGGCCATGACCACCCCATGCTCCACGGCGGTGCGGAGTTCCCGGATGTTTCCGGGCCACGAATAGGACGCAAATTGATCCAGGACACTGCGTGTGAATTCCAATCCTTGTTTCTTGTTTTCCTGGCTGAACTCCCTGAGGAAATGGTCAGCCAGAACCGGAATATCCTCCGCCCGATCTCGCAGGGGGGGGAGGTGGATCTGCACCACGCGGATCCGGAAAAAGAGGTCCTCGCGGAACCTTCCCTCCTTGACCATGCTCTCCAGATTTCTGTTGGTCGCCGCCACCAGACGGACATCCACTGGGATGGATTGGTTGCCACCGACCCGCTCAAGGGTTCTCTCCCCAAGCACCCGAAGCAACTTTATCTGGGTGGCCGCATCAATCTCACCGATTTCATCCAGAAAGAGGGTCCCACCTTGGGCCTGCTCAAAACGTCCCAGCCTCCGCTCCATTGCGCCGGTGAAAGCCCCCTTCTCATGTCCGAAAAGTTCACTCTCGAGCAGTTGGGGTGACAAAGCCGCGCAATGCACGGCCACAAACGGACCGGACCTGCGGGAACTCAATCCATGAATAGCCCGGGCCACGAGCTCTTTGCCTGTTCCACTTTCCCCTTCAACCAGGACACTGGCCCTTGAGTCAGCCACCTGTTTGATCCGCTCGACGACCTCGTGCATCGCCGGGCAACGGCCAAGGATCCGCTCCAGACCGAACGTTTGCCCCAACTGTGCCTTGAGCCTGACATTTTCCTGCTCCACCCGCACGGACCGGACTGCACGCCGAAGCAGGATTTCCACCCTCTGCAAATCCAGCGGCTTGGTCACATAGTCGTACGCCCCCCTCCTCATGGCATCCACCGCCGTCTCCACCGATCCGTAAGCCGTCATCACCACACAGGGAATCGGTGGATCGGCCTGACGACATAATTCAAGAACCTGCATGCCGCTCTCATTCCCCAAACGCAGATCGGTCAAGATTGCATCCATGGAGCTGTTTTCCATCAGGTTTTTCACCCCTTTGACATCTGCCGTGGTATATACCTCGAAGGTGTCTTCCAGAACCCTCCGCAAAGCATCGCGGGTGTTTTTTTCGTCATCCACCACCAGAAGGTTGGGCTTGTTTTCAGGCATCGAGATCCCTCAGACCGGAGCCGCTCTTTCCTCAAGAAGGTGGACCCGCGTTTCCATCAAGGGAATCCGGATTCGGACTATCGCCCCCTTCCCCGGGGAGCTCTCCAGATGCATGTCTCCCCCATGTTCACGAAGGATTCTTTGGACAATCATCAACCCAAGACCAGTCCCCTCGGTTCGGGTGGAGTAAAAGGGTTTTCCCAGATGTGGCAGATCTTTCGGCTGAATCCCGGGGCCGTTATCCCGGAACTCCCAAACCAAAGAGGATCCCTCTTTCCTCAAGATAACCCGGATCAAGCCCCCTTCCCCCGCAAACTGCATCGCATTCCTCATCAGGTTGTAAATCGCCTGTTTCATCTGACCCCGATCCATCGGGACCCTGCCCAGGTCTTTGGCCATCTCCATCTCCAAAAGAATATTTCGGTCTTTCAACTCTCCACGAAGCGGTCCCACAGCCTCCTGCAATACCTCGCCCGGATCTTCGGGATATCGACGCAGGGGTTGGGGCCGAATGGCTCGCAGGAACTGGTGGATCAGTCCGTCCAGGCGGCGAATCTCCTGCTGGCATATCGCAATGGAATCTCGGATGTGGTCCTTGGTCCCCCCCTCCAATCCGCGAAGATCTTTCTCCATCACCTGCATTTGTAAATGCAGGCTGTTGAGAGGATTCCCGATCTCATGGGCCACTCCCGCCGCAAGCAGGGTCAGGGCTTCCACCTTGCCAACCTCCAACGCTTCTTCGGTTCGCTCTTTCTCCAGGGTGACATCATGAAAGATGGCCACATGCAGGTTCCCATTCACCTTTTCCACCAGGGGGACAAGGTAATAGTTGAGGATCCGTTTCTCGGGATAAGTCACCTCCAACACCCCGGAGGAGGTTCTGTTTTCCTGCAGGAGATGTTTCCAGTTCACCCCCTTGAGACTCCTCGCAAGGCTCCATCCACCCGCTCCCACATCCTCCGGAAGACCGAGGACTCGACCCGCCGCGCGGTTCCAATAGGTCAGACGGCCATCGCAGTCCACCACCGCCACGCCCTCCTGGAGGGTGTTGAAAATCTTTTCAAGAAAACCGCGATCCTCCGCCAAACGGGCCAAATGGGCCTGCATTTCGCCGGGATCGACGCGCCCGGCCCGCTCCAAAAGTTTTTCCACGAACGACGTTTTCATCGCTCCGCCCCTACCCCCTTCAGAACCACTTTTTAAATTTCATCCATAGCCCCATGCCGACCATCAGCGAGAGGGTGAGAGCCATCAGCCCGAGATAGGCATGGGGATGCTCCAGTTCCGGCATATGGCGGAAATTCATCCCGTACCATGATCCCACCACCACCGGTGGAATGGTGATGGCGGTCAACGCTGTCAACACCTTGATCCCCTCGTTCGCCTCGTGGGCGGAGCGATTGGTGTAGACGTCGAACGCCACCATCATCCGGTCATTGCATCCTTGCAGGCGTTCGTCCACCTGGGTCATGGCATCCTGCACATCGCGGAAATACGGCAGGGTCATTGCCCGGATCAGCTTTGACTCCCCCCTCGTCAAACGGGCGATGACCTCGCGTTGGGGTCGCAGAGCCTGGCGCAGGCTCGAAAGACGGCGCCGGGCGCGCAGGATCCGCTTGGAAAGATCCTCCTTCCCCACGCCGGAGAGCGCCTTTTCCTCCACATCCTCCATGTCCTCGGTCAATCCCTCGACCACTGGTAGGTAGGAATCCGCCAATTGATCCAGAAGCTGGTGTGCCAACCGGTCTGCGGCACGGACCGGTTGCCCCGTCCCCTTAAGGAGCCTCTCCTTGATCAGGGATACCCCGGCGATGGGTTCCCGATGAAAGGTCACCACAAACTCCTTCCCGAGGAAGAGGTTGAGCTCCGATATCTTGAGGGTTTTCTCCGAGGTGATGGCCACGCTGTGCATGATCATGAAGAGGTAATCCTCATAATCCTCCAGCTTGGGAAGCTCGCTCAAAGTCACACAATCCTCGATCGCCAGCGGGTGGAATTCAAAAAGCAACTCAAGCACCTCCTTGGTCTCCTCCGGCGTCGGCGCGGTTAGGTCGATCCACAGGATCAGACCCTTGTCGGCCCGGGCCAGGCGCAACGCCTCACGTTCCAGGTTGTGACCCACCTGGCGACCCTCATTGAAGACAAACGACTCGATCACCGCTTGATTATCCCTATTTCAAGCACTTCCGTCCAAAGCTTTTCCACCCTTTCGCGCCTCGATTTCATCTCAGGTTGCTGTAGGTTCTTGAGGTGAAAAAACCTGTCCTGCTGCTCATCCGCGATGGCTGGGGAATCAATCCGGCAGGCAGAACCGGGGCCGAATTGCAGGGGGACGCCACGCTTCTGGCAAATACCCCGGTCCATGACCGCCTTTACCGCACCTATCCGGGTTCCCGTCTGAAGGCCAGCGGTCTGGTGGTCGGACTGCCGGAGGGACAAATGGGCAACTCCGAAGTGGGTCACTTGAATTTGGGTGCCGGACGGGTGGTCTATCAGGAACTGACCCGGATCAATCTCGCCATCGATGACGGGTCCCTGTCCCGGGATCCCACCCTGCAGGATGCCCTCTCCTCCGCCGCAGGGAAACGGCTGCATTTTATCGGCCTGGTCTCCGACGGCGGCGTTCATTCCCATCTCGATCATCTCTTGGCTCTTCTCGGCATCGCCGGCCGTACCGGATCCGCGGAAATTTACGTGCACGCCATCACCGATGGTCGCGACTGCTCCCCCACCTCCGGGCGTGAGTTCCTCCGTAAACTGGAACGGACCATCTCCCATACCCCAAAAGCCCGTCTGGCCACCGTCATCGGCCGCTACTTTGCCATGGATCGTGACAAGCGCTGGGAGAGGGTCCAGCTCGCCCATGATCTCTTTCTTGAGGGCCGGGGAACTCCCGCCTCGGGCGGCGAATCGGCCCTTTCCGAATCCTACTCCTCGGGAATCACCGACGAGTTTGTCAAACCCGTGATTCTGCCGGGAATCTCCGGTCCCGTTATCCGTGACGGGGATGTTCTCTTTTTCTTCAATTTCCGCGCGGACCGGATGCGGCAAATTGTCCGCTCATTCGCGGATCCCTCATTCGAATTCTTCCCAACCTCCCGCAGGCCCAAGACCCGGATCTATACCCTGACACCGTATGAGAGCGATTTTGCCGCTCTCGGGATCCGGCATTTATTCTCCCCGGTCGTCATGAAAGACCTTCTTGGGGAGGTCGTCGCCGCCCACGGTCTTACCCAGGTGCGCATGGCAGAAACCGAAAAATATCCCCACGTCACCTATTTCTTCAATGGTGGCAAGGAAACGCCCAACCCACGGGAGGAACGCGTCATGGTTCCCTCTCCCAAAGTCGCCACCTACGACCTACAGCCGGAAATGAGCGCCCTGCCGTTAACCGATCTCGTGGTGGAGCGAATCTCCAAAGGTCTGGACGACCTTATCATCCTCAACTTTGCCAATCCCGACATGGTGGGGCACACCGGGGTGCTCACCGCCGGCATCCGGGCGGTGGAAACCATCGATGCATGCGTTGGCAGGATTCTGGGAAGCTTGGGCAGGGTGGGGGGAAAAGCCCTGGTCACCGCCGATCACGGCAACTGCGAACAGATGAAAGAACCGGATGGCTCCCCTCATACCGCCCATACAACCAATTTGGTTCACTGCCTCTACGTGGGTTCCGATTCCGGACAATATCGGATGGACGATGGAATCCTGGCGGACGTGGCTCCCACCCTTCTTGGGATGTTGGGTCTACCTAAGCCGGAGGCCATGACCGGCTCCTCCCTCCTCCGCAAGGCTTGAGCACCTCCCCAGAGCATCCGATTGCGAAGAGGTTGAGCGGTTGGGCAGTCTTTGACCTCGACGGAACACTCGCCGATTCGCTTTCCGACATCTCCCTCGCCCTCTCCAAGGTCTTAAGGAGACACCACCGCAATTCCCTCTCACTTGAGGAGACAAAGAAGCTGGTTGGAAAAGGCCCAAGGACTTTGGTGGAGAGAGCTTGGCTGGCCACCGGCGAGCCGGCATCCGAGGAACAGGCAAGGGAACTGACCGGGGAGTACCTGCTGGAGTACCGGTCGAACCCCAAGGGAGGAACCCGTGCCTTTCCCGGAATTCATGAGGGCCTGCGCCGGCTCTTTTCCCTTGGATGGAGTCTCGGCCTATGCACCAACAAGGACGGCCGGGCCGCCCGGTTTTTGGTGGAGGAACTTGGATGGGAAAAGTGGATCCGGGTGGTCGTCAGCGGGGAGGAGACAACGCGCAAGCCCGATCCCCTGCCGTTGCGGTTGGCCTTAAGAAGAATGAAAGCCCCGCCAGGTCGCCATCTTTTCATTGGGGACAGCGAGGTGGACCTTCAGACGGCCCGTAATGCCCGTGTGGAAGGGGTTTTTCTCAGTCATGGATACGGGGAATTTGGCTCCGTAAGCAGGGATGGGATGCACCACATGGGAACAGCCGCGGAATTGTTTTCCTGGATGGCCCGCGCGGGACCCCGCCCTGCCTCTGCCCCTCCAAGAAGCGGGTTCGCCAAACTTCCCGGGAATTTCTAGATTCATCTCCAACATGAAAAAGATCCAGAACGAGAAAAGTTCCTCAGTCCACTCGGTTCTTGCCATGACAGCCAACGAAATACGAATCGAACAGGCCGAGCGAAGACTCTATGCCATTCTGGATCGGCAAAACCGTCTGATCGAGGGTCTAATGAAAGCCATCAAACCTGATGATCTCGACGAGGATCTCCAAAAGAATTTCAAGGAAACAAACGGAATGCTGGATGACTGCTTTTGGCAGTTTCTCGGCCCCCTCGAACCGGGGGATCGTGTGGTTTCAGCCTATGACGAGCAAATGCGCGAGGGAACCATCGTGGAGATCCAAAAGGTGTCCTCCCACAAGGACTACGGTTCGGCGGTGGTGGATTTTCCCGGCGAATCGGCGAAAACCATGGATGTTTGGGAATTGGTCAAAGTCCGAGGTCCCGTTCTCCCGGTTGACACAGTCGTTCCTGGACCGAATTAAGAGGGTTGGGACCAGAACGGGGATCTCTGAACCGCCCGCCGCGGCATTACAACTTGCGCAAAGCCGGGATCCCGTAAGCCTTTCCCAACTTATCCCCGCCCGACTTCACCTCCGCGGCATCCAGAACCAGCTTTTTCGGATCGTCCATGAATTCGAAAACCAGATCCCCGGAAGTCGTCGAATCGGCAATTGAGGCCAATTCCTCAAGACTTCCCACGGTCGTGCCGTTGCATCCCGACAAAACCAAACCCGAAAGATGCTGGTAACCGGCGGTGGTCGCCGAGGGCAAAACCTGACTGAGGAAGACAATCTTCTTCTTTGGATCCAGCTTCATTTCCTGCTGAAAACTGAAGAGCTGAACCAGTCGTTGGGGAGCCCGCTCCGGCCACTTTTCACCCCATTCCTGCAAATAGGCCCCCGACAACTCCTGGAACACCAGACCGCCCAGGATGAGGTACCTGGGAGCCAGATCAAACTGCAAGGTTGGAATGGCCACCTCATCCCGGGCCCGCCGGTCGTAGTTTCCGGTCAGCTCCATTTCATCTCCGTTCCGTGAAATGCGGAATTTGGCAATCGCCCCCACATAGGGACGAGTCCGGACGAGATTTCCGATGGAGGTGGGACCGTAAAGCGGATCGCGATAGTTCCCGTCCTCATCCAGCCTGAAGCCGTCGACGGTCAACAAGACGTCCCCCTCCTTAAGACCCGCCCGTCCGGCGGTACCGATCGGATTCACCCGCATCAAAAGAATCCCCCCGTCGGATGGGGCTTTGACCTCCTCGCGAAGATTGGGATCACGGAGGGGGGACCAACTCACCCCCAAGGTTGGAAAACCTTCATACTTTCCGTCCGATGAATCTTTGAGGAAGTGTTCAATCATGGGCACAGGAATGGCTGTGCCCTCCTGCGAATCCCGATCGTAGGCCATCAGCATACCGGAGAGTTGCCCGTTTCGCATCAACGGCAGAGTGTAGCTGTCATCCCTTTTGGGCAGGGAGACCCGCACCCCGTAGACAAGAAACCCCGCCTCGTCGGAAGGATAGCGCCCGACGCCGGCCGAGAGGATTTCCGCCTGATTCCGCAACATCTCCCCATTTCGCTCCAGTTGCCACACCTCTGCCGTGTCCCCGGCCTTGAGACTGGTTCCCAGACTAACCCCGGAGAAACCCTTCAGGAATTGATCGTCTGTCGGCTTCAGCAGGGCCAGGTTGGCCTCATAGTCGATCGCCTCCACCTCAGCCGCACATTTTTCCGCCGAGCCTGGTTTTTCCAATCCCACCTCCGTCCGGTTGGCCACCAGGGATGCAGTCACCAGAACCCTTCCCCGGGATAAAACCACCCCCGTCCCGCTCAAGCCAAAAGGTGATTTTTTTTGCCAGGGCCGAAACTGGTCGTAGGGCTGGATGGAGGCCCTAACGCGAACCAGGGATCCACGTGACTCGTTGGGGGTCGACGGCCATGCGGACCAAGGTAAGGCAACCAGGAGAATGACCAGCAGCTGGATCAATCGCTTCATTTGGACTCCGTTCTCGGATACGTGCCTTTGGCCAAACGACGTCCATCCGAATCGGACCGGCTCGTTTCGCTGATGCCGTACTGGGTCATGATTCTGGGCATGGCCAGATCCACCTCGGATTTCTTCAATACGGCGGGCCGCTGATCACCCTCAAAGCGGATCACCGACCGCTCTCCCCCCGCCCTTAAGGCCGGCTCCACATCGGACAGAGCCCGGATCCGCCTTCCGTTGATCTCCCGCACCAACTGCCCTGCCATGCCCCGCAGATAAACGTTCAGCGGATCCGGCAGAATAAACGAAAGAACCACCGGCTCGGGTGTCTCACGATAGAGCTGATCCTGCCCAAAAAGCGTGTAAGTCTGGCGAAGACGCAGATCGGCGGATCCTGACAAAACCGCCATCAGGTTGGCAGTTAGAGGTTGAAACACCAAACCTCCGTACAGCACGTACCGGGGAGGCGGTTCATAGAGGATTTCGTACATCGAAAACATCTCGGCCGGCCGGAGCTTCAGCGTGACCCGCTCCATTTTTTTGTCCCTCCAGACCTCCAGCTCCACGGGATCCCCGGCAAACTTCCGTTCCACAATCTCTTCCAGCTGCACCGGTTGCCCCTGGAGCCGCACGGAACCATCACTCTCGATGGGATGGCCGTCAATCGAGAGGAGCACATCCCCTTTTCGTAGAATCCCGTCGGAAGAACCCTCGGAGAAGATATCGGTCACCACCACCCCTCGACCGTCGTTGGGACGGCCCAGATATTTCCGCATCGCCGGGTTCTCCAGGGTCATCCATCGGATGGCAATGTCGACATAATGATCGTACCTTCCATCCTCCACATCCTTGAGAAAACGTCGGATCACCGGGGTGGGAATCATGTAACCCACGTTTTGCGCCACATCCCCGCGAAATCCCTGGAAAGCCACCCCCACCACCTTGTCCTCCTGCATCACCGGACCGCCGCTGTTGCCCGGATTGATCGCCGCGTCAATCTGGATGGCCAGATGCGACTCGCGCCCGGAATGGGTGTACGAGTTGTAATCGATGCGGCTGACCACCCCGCGGGTCACGGAGAGACGGTCTCCCCCGATCGGAAAACCGTAAACACTGACCACCGATTCCAGTTCCGGGATATCCCCCAATGGCAAGGCTGTGGTCCCCTTGAAGAATCCAGGTTCCTCCACCTCGATCATCGCGAGGTCGCAATCGTGCGCCACGAACTTTACATGGGCGGGATATTTTCTCGGATCGGCCTCCCGTTGCACCGTGATATAGCGGGCCCCGCTGATCACGTGGGCATTTGTCAGGATCCGTTTCCCCGAAATGACAAACCCCGCTCCGCGTGCGGAACTGACCGTTCCCGGGTTCCAGGGCAGTCGATAGTCCCACGTCTGGGATGTCACCTCCACCATGACCACATTTCGCCTGGCCTCACGTAGTTGTCCGTCCCTGCCGCACCCCACAAGGGTCAAAGCCAAAGCAAAAACAAGGATCCGGTACATTCCTTGAATATAACCTCCATGATGACCGCCCAAAAGAACTATGGTTGACCGCCCGGAGGGAACCCTGGGAATCCCCAAATTGGATCCCCCTTAAAAAATCCCTCCCCCGGCTTTCTCAACTTCAATCTGTCTTCATGCTTTCCCTGTCCATATTCTACACGGATGAATTCCTGGGGGATGCTCATGATCGCCATTCTTTTGGAGTTATGCGGCACGATCTGTCTTAAGTTGTCCCACGGTTTCACCCGGTGGGCTCCGTCCGTGGGGGTGCTTTGCTTTTACCTGGGAAGTTTTTATTGGATGTCCCAGTCCCTCAAATCCATGGAGGTCGGAATCGTCTATGCCATCTGGTCGGGGGTGGGCACCGCGCTGATCGCCCTCGTGGGAGTGCTGGCCTTCGGCGAATCCGTCACTGTCCTCAAGATTCTGGGTCTTGTCATGATCATCGGTGGCACCTTCCTACTGCGGTTCGCCTCGGCGCAAGCCCGATAAATTTTGAACCGGCAGGCCCTGCCCTGCTTACCGTCCAACGGAAACCTAAAGGCAAAGGCTAAGCCTCTGCGGATCAAAGCGTCCCGAAGATCCTGTCCCCTGCATCCCCCAACCCTGGGACGATATAGCCGTGATCGTTCAGTTTGGCATCGACCGCCGCAGTGAACACCGGAATGTCGGGATGGTAACGGTGGAAATTTCGCACTCCCTCCCGCGACGCCAGCAGGCACATGAAGCGGATGCTCCGGGCCCGGGCCCCCTTCAATCGGTCCACCGCCGCCACCGCCGAATGCCCGGTGGCCAACATGGGATCCATCAGGATGAGATCACGGTCCCGCAGCGTCTTGGAAGCCTTGAAGTAATATTCCACCGGCTCAAGGGTCCGGTGATCCCGGTAGATCCCGATGTGGGCCACCCGCGCGGACGGAAACATCCTCAACATTCCATCCAATAACCCCATGCCGGCCCGAAGAATCGGGACCAGCACCATCTTTTGGCCCTTCAGAACCGGGGCGCTCATTTTCCCCATCGGTGTCGTGATCCTCTTTTTGCAAAGCGGGAAATCCCGGGTCACCTCGTAGGCCATCAACATCGCCACCTCGCTGGCCAGTGCGCGAAACTCCGTCACGCTGGTCCTCTTTTCCCGCATGATCGTCAGCTTATGTTGCACCACCGGGTGCATGATGACGTGGATTCTGGACCTGGCCATGGCGGCCTTAGACATTGAAGCGAAATTCCATCACGTCACCATCCTGCACCACATACTCCTTGCCCTCGACCCGCAATTTTCCAGCCTCCCGGACCTTTAACATGGTTCCGGCTGCCTGTAGATCTGCAAAGGCCACCGTCTCCGCGGCAATAAAACCCCTCTCAAAGTCCGTATGGATCACCCCGGCGGCCTGGGGAGCCCGATCTCCGGAATGGATTGTCCAGGCGCGGGTTTCCTTTGGTCCGGTGGTCAGATAGGTGCGAAGCCCCAACAAATCATAGGTCGCCCGAATCAAGGCACCCACCCCGGACTCCTTGACTCCCAAACCTGCAAGATACTCCTGCCCCTCCACCTCAGGGAGGTCGACCAGCTCTGACTCAATCTGGGCACTGACAATCACCGATTTACTGGAAAGCCGCGTTTGGCAGTACTCCTCCACTTTTTTAACTTGCCCCCCGGTCTTGCCCTCACGGCGCCCCTCCGTCAACGCACCCAACTCCTCCTCCTTCACGTTGCAGGCGAAAAGGGTTGGTTTGGAGGTCAGAAGAAAAAATCCTTTGGCTAACTTGATCTCGTCCGGGCTCATTTCGAGCGTCAAGGCAGGCGAACCCTTGTCCAGATGCTCTTTCAGCCGCCCCAAGAGTGCCAGTTCCGCCTTGGCGTGGGCGTCACCCTGCTTGGCGGCTTTGCCCGGCTTCTCCAATCGTTTCGTCACCGCTCCCAGATCGGCCAAGACCAACTCCGTGACAATCGTCTCGATATCGCGCAGGGGATCGACGCTGCCGGCAACGTGATGGATGTCCGCATCCTCAAAGCAGCGGACCACCTGGACGATGGCGTCAACCTCCCGGATATGGGTGAGGAACTGGTTTCCCAAGCCCTCCCCCTGGCTGGCCCCTTTGACCAATCCGGCAATGTCAACCAGCTCAATGGTGGCGGGAAGAATTTTTTCGCTCTTGGACATCCGGGCCAACCAGTCAAGCCGGGCATCGGGCACGGTGACCATGCCGACATTGGGTTCAATGGTGCAAAAAGGGTAGTTTGCCGCTTGCGCTTTACGGGTGCGCGTCACCGCATTGAAGAGGGTGCTCTTGCCCACGTTGGGCAATCCGACGATTCCGGCACGTACCATCCCGCATCCTAACCCGATCTCCCAAGCCAATCCAAGCCGGCTGTGTCCGGCGACCCGGTCGGATTACCAGTGGCCGCAATCCCCGGGCTTAAGTCCGGAGATAAACTCCACCAGCAGCAAAACACACCGCTCCACATCCTCCAGATCCACCACCTCGCTGGGGGTATGCATGTAGCGTAGGGGGATGCTGACCAAGCCGGTGGCCACCCCGCCCCGAACCATCTGGATGGCCCGGGCGTCCGTCCCGGTCGGCCGGGGATCCGCCTCAACTTGATGGGGAATTCCGGCTTTTTTTGCCGCCTCTTTCAGCCGTGCGAAGATCTCGGGATTGATGTTGGCCCCGCGGCAGAGGATCGGTCCGCCCCCCAGCTTGGTTTCGCCGTGCTTGCGGTTGTCGCAGTCCGGATGGTCGGTGGCATGCCCCACGTCCACTGCCACGGCCAGTTGCGGATGTACCGCGTACGCGGAGGTGGTGGCCCCCCGAACCCCGATCTCCTCCTGGGCCGTGGCCACGCTGACCACCTTGGCCCCCACTTTCCTTTTTGATTGGGACAGCCGGATCAGGGTTTCTCCCACCACATAGGCGCCCACTTTGTTGTCGAAGGCCCGGGCCGTGGCCAGGGATCCTCCCAACACCTGGAGTTCATGGTCATAGGTTGCAACATCCCCGATGGCCACACGGGACAGTGCCTCCGCCTTGCCCTTCGCCCCGATATCGATCCACATCTCGTGTTTCTTGGGAACTTTCTTTCGATCGTCATCCTCCATCAGGTGAATGGCCCGTTTTCCCGTCACCCCGTGTACCGGGCCTTGGGCGGTTTGGATCACCACCCTTCGTCCGGAAATCACCGAGAGATCATGACCCCCGATGGTGTCGAAATAGAGAAATCCCTCGGAATTGACGTAGGTGATCATCAATCCCAGCTCGTCCATATGTCCGGCCAGCATCACGGTGGGATTGCCCTTGGGATGGAGGGTGGCAATGCGGTTGCCCAGGGGGTCTTTTTCCAACCGGTCCACATGCGGCTTGAGATATCTTTCAAAGACAGCCTGGGCCTCCGACTCATATCCCGAGGGGGATCGGGCGCGCAACAAGTCGGAGAGAAAGGAGGGAACTTTGGTTGTCTTCATCGGCCGATTGTTTACGACCTGTTGGCCAAATCCAACCCATTTCCACTTTGCCCATCCTTTCCCGTGCTTGAGACCGAGGGCGACCTTGGGTTGAATCGTTGCATGGATACGATCGGCGTGGGCCTGATTGGTTGTGGAACCGTGGGTTCCGGTTTAATCCGGAACCTCCCCACGGCCAATGCCCTGATCGCAGAGCGTTTGGGGTTTGGTCTTGAGATCAGAAGCATTGCCATCCGGAATCTGGCCAAAACCCGCAGTCCCCTTCCCGTCAAGGTGGTGGATGACTGGAAAAAGGTCATTTCCGATCCCCTGGTCCAGATCGTGGTGGAGTTGGTCGGCGGCACGGAGGACTCCTTCGCCATTGCCGAGGCCGCCCTGAAGGCAAAAAAACCCCTGATCACGGCCAACAAGGCCCTGCTGGCGGAACGGGGACTCCAGCTTCTTCCCTTGGCGCGAAAACTCTCCACCCCGATCTACTTTGAGGCCAGCGTGGCCGGGGGAATTCCCGTCCTCAAAGCCCTGCGCGAGGGGTTGGTCGCCAACCAGCTCCTTGGCCTCCACGGGATCATCAACGGAACTTCCAACTACATCCTCTCGCAGATGGCAGAAAAAGGTTCTGACTTTCAAAACGCCCTCCAGCAGGCCAAGGATTTGGGTTACGCCGAGGCCGACGACCGACTGGATGTCGACGGCGTGGATGCCGCCCATAAAGCCGCCATTCTCTGTTTTTTGGCCTACGGGTTCCTTCCCGCTTTCCGGGAAATTCCGATCGAGGGGATCCGTCACGTAACAGCCCAGGATGTCTCCTTTGCCCGCCAATTGGGTTATGTCATCAAACTTCTTGCCATCGTTCGCCCGGTCAGACCGGATCGGGTCGAAGTCCGGGTGGCCCCCACGCTGATCCCCGTCCGCCATCCCATGGCCTCGGTTCATGGAGTTTTTAACGCGGTCGGCTTGGTGGGTAATCTGGCGGGCCCGGTACAATTCACCGGACGCGGGGCCGGGCCCGATGCCACCTCCAGCGCCCTACTGGCCGACTTGGCCGAGGCCGCAAAAAACCTTCGCGATAACGCCCCGGGACCGGTTCTTCCGAGGACCGATGGAAAGATTCAGATGATCGGTAAAGGCGAATCCGTTGGCAGGTTTTATCTTCGTCTCCAAGTCGAGGATCGCCCCGGGGTGCTGGCCCAGGTTGCAGGCATCTTTGCAGCGGAAAAAATTGGAATCTCCTCCGTTCTCCAGCCGGAGGCCCATGGGGCCGGAACGGTCCCCTTGATCTTCCTTTTGGAGCTAACCTCGGAGGCATCCTTGGAAAAGGCCGTCACCCTGATCTCCAAACTTCCGAACTCCCGGGCCCCGGCCCGGATTTTTCGCGTGGAGGATCTCTCATGAGTTGGGGGGGAATCATTCAGGCCTATCGCAACCGCCTGCCTCTCCCTGCGGGGGCCCAGGCGATCACCCTGTACGAGGGCAATACCCCCCTCCTTCCGGCTCCACGTCTCGCCTCCGCCCTGAAAGGCGATATGGATCTTCGCCTGAAATACGAGGGATTGAATCCGACCGCATCCTTCAAGGATCGCGGCATGACCATGGCCATCACCCATGCGGTGGCCAAGGGCGCCAAGGTTGTGATCTGCGCCAGCACCGGCAACACCTCCGCCTCCGCCGCGGCCTATGCCGCCCGTGCCGGCATTTCCTCGGCCGTCATCATTCCGGCCGGAAAAATCGCTTTGGGAAAACTCACCCAGGCCCTGATTCACGGATCGAGGCTCCTTCCGATCGAGGGAAATTTTGACGATGCGCTCAACCTGGTCCGCCAGATGGCCGGCCTTCCCGGGGTGGAGGTGGTCAATTCCATCAACCCGGTCCGCATCGAGGGACAAAAAACCGCCTCTTTTGAAATTCTTGAAGCCCTCGACAAAAGTCCGGATTTCCATTTCCTGCCGGTCGGCAATGCCGGAAACATCACCGCCTATTGGAAGGGGTTTTGCGAGGCCATTCCCCAAGGACCCCGCCCCCGGATGTTTGGCTGGCAGGCCGCAGGAGCCGCCCCCCTGGTCGATGGACACATCGTCAAGGATCCCCAAACCGTTGCCACCGCCATCCGGATCGGCAACCCGGCCAGCGGACCCGGGGCCCTCGCCGCCGCCAAGGAATCGAAAGGTCGCATCGATAAGGTGACCGATGCGGAGATTCTGGAGGCCTACCAGTTGCTGGCCAAAACCGAGGGGGTCTTTGTTGAACCCGCCTGTGCCGCCCCGGTGGCCGGGTTGAAAAAATCAATCTCCGCAGGATGGATTCCCAAAGGCAGCCTGGTCACTCTGACTCTGACGGGTCACGGCCTCAAGGATCCCGACACCGCGCTCACCGTGGCCTCCAAAACCCCAAAGCCGATCACCCCCACGCTCGATGCCGCCCGCAAAGCCCTCGGTCTTTAGATTTCCCGGAAGATCAACCCAAACGAACAGCTCTTGCCTAAGATCCCACGGCCTTTAACCTAGCGGGATGATTCTTCCCCTACCCCTTGGTCTTGGCCTCCCCCAGGGCTCCGAATGGTTCTGGATCGTCCTCGTTATCATCCTTCTCTTCGGGGCCAAAAAACTTCCGGAACTCGCCCGCTCCATCGGTCGTAGCCTTGGAGAATTCTCCCGAGCCAAGCAGGATTTTGAAAAAGAGATGAAAAATGCCGTCGAGGAAACGGACCGCAAGGATTCCCAGAAAAAATCCGGCTAAAATAGCCTCACCTCGGAGGAGTGACGACCCCGCCTGCCTTGGATCATGAAAAGCAGGCAAACAATCCCCAATCCTAGGATTCCGTAGACTGTTCCCCACCATCCGGGGCCCAACTGGAGTTGGGCCAGCAACCGGTCGGTGTAGGCCTCCGACATTTTCCAGCGGAGCATGCCGTACATCCCCAAGAGACCTGCCGAGGTGAGACCTAGCAACGCGTGGGGAGCCCGGCGCAAAACCAGGGCTACCCAGGCAAGAAGCGTTAAAACCGGAATCAGCATTAACCAACCCAAAAGCGGCCGGTTTTCCTTCCCGTCAAGCGCCACCGAGGCAAGCTCCAGTTGGGCCTTAACCCGGGGAGTCCCGGAGCGTGCCCCAAAAGCCAGCTGGAATCCGGAAAACCCGTCGACCGGATCGGCCCACATTTCCCCCCACTCCTCCCCTCTCATCCAAAGCATGGTCGGACCCAACCCTTTGCTGCCCTTGGCCAGGTTTCTGACCACTTCCACCGTGTTCTGACGGAGGGCATCGGGAGAAACCCGCACCCAGGGAAGAAAAAAAGACACCAAGCTCAGAAGAACAAAGAATCTGCCTGTCAGATGGATCGGATCATGCCTCACTTGGATTCATTCAACCCTGCTTTTCGCCCACGCACAACCCGTCATCCAACCCTTCGAACTTTTCTCGCCGCCCCAAAACCCCCATGATCCCGCATGGTTAAGATTCATCCGATCGCAGGCCTCACCGTCGATCCGACCCGGGCCAAGGAAATCACCT
>RHAF01000181.1 GCA_010028775.1 Verrucomicrobiota bacterium
TTTGCCGGCGGTTGCGGCGGTTGCGGATGCGCATTTCTGCGTGACCAAGACCGTGGAAAAAGGCCGGACTTTCGCCCGGTTGGAGCGGGTCGAAGGGGAGGAAAGGGAGAAGGAGTTGAGCCGGATGCTGGGCGGGGACGGGAAAGCGGCACGCGCCATGGCTCGGGAGCTCATCGCCCAGGGAAAATCCGTGAAAAACGGCAAGAAGGTGAAAGCCTGACCAGCGCCGATCCTACAACCGCAAAACCACCGGGTCGCCGACCTTGGCGCCCAGTTCCTTGGCTGCATGACCCTTGGCGATGGCGATTTCCAATTCCCCGTCGCTGTTGATCAGGGCGAAGGGACGATCCGCAGGGGCCTCGGAATAGGTCCGGAGAAACGGGAGGGAAAGGTTTTTTCCCCGCAGGCTGAGGCTGAGCAGTTGGCCGGGTTTCAGCTTGGAAAGCTCCGAACCGGGAATGTTGGTGAGGATGTTTCCGTAGTGGTCGATGTAGAGGATCTGGCCCTTGGCTTGGTTGGACATGACGGTGGCCAGCGGGCGGGGAAGGCGGAGAATCTTATCGGCCTTGGAACCGCAAGAATCCAAGGAGACCCCGGAGACCAGATGGGCGGCAGTCGGGCCGAAGATATCCCTGGCGTGAAAAGTGGCAGACGACGAACCGGGCAGGCCGAGTTTTTGATTCTGCAGATACCGTCCCTCGGAAAGGCCCTCGCGGGCCAGCACCTCGGTGAGGAGTCCGTTATCCGGGGCGACATAAATCCGACCCGCCTGGGTGCGCACGACCAATCCCTCCCGGTTGGAGCCGACGCCTGGATCGACGACGGCCACAATCACGGTGCCGGCAGGCAGGGTGCGGGTTGATTTGGCCAAAAGGTAGGAGGCGGTAGAAATGTCAAAGGCCGCGTTTTCGTGGGAGAGATCAAGAATTTCGGTCTCCGGGTGGATCGTCTTGATGGCGCCCTTGAGCTGTGCGACGTAAGGGTCGCCGCTGCCAAAATCGGTAAAGAGTGCCACCAGGTTCGACATGGAGCGGGAAGAATGACATCCGGAAAGGAGAGGGGAAAGAACCGCGGCAAGG
>RHAF01000182.1 GCA_010028775.1 Verrucomicrobiota bacterium
GATCCCGCCTCCGCCAAGGTGGGCCAAATCGCCGGCCGAAAACTGACCCTCAACGACTTCATCGCCGCCCAACGGCTGACCCTCTTGGACATCACGCTCCAGACCGGCCGCATTCCCTCGGCCGAACAGGGCGCCTTCATCAATCTGCAGACCTGGCTTCGCCTGCTCGAGCTCCAGGCTGCCAACGCCGCTCGGCTCGATACCCAGCCCGAACAACTTGTCGAAGCGATCAAGGAGAACCCCCTGTTCCGTAAAGACGGCAACTACGACCCCCCGCAGGGTTTCAGCGGGGATCGCTTTAACCAGGCCGTTTCCGACCAGGTCCGGATCCGTCGCCTGCTCAACGCCCTATCCTCCACTGCGATTCTTTTGCCCCATGAGGCGGAAGATCGTCTGCAACGTCTTTTTGGCCCCGTGGAGGCCCAGGTGGTCCGTTGGGATGCCTCCAAAATCACCCCGCCGGAACCCTCCCAGGCCGATCTGGAATCCTTTTACAAGGTCAACGAGGCGGAATTCGCCGTCGCTCCGCGCCGCACGGTCGATGTGGTGGAAATCACGGCCGCCGGCAACACCGAAGAGGCCAAAAAACAGGCGGGGGAAACCGCCTTTGCCTTCACCTCGCAGTTTTTCAATCTTCCCGAGGGCAAGAGCCGTCCGGATTTTGTCTCGGCTGCCGCCACGGCCAAGTTGGCCGTGAAAACGCTTGGCCCGTTCACCCCCAAGGACAATCCCTTCCCGGGAGAAAACGACCCTCGGCTCGTCCAGGCGGCGTTTTCCTTGACCTCATCGGATCCGGTCAGCGATTTCCTCGCATCCAAAAACGGCTACCTCGTGCTGCACCTGCGCGAGGATCAGCCCGGCCGCAATCGACCCTTGGCCGAAATCACCCCGGAGGTTCGCTCCCGCTGGCAGGAACAGGCCCGTCTCCAACTTCTGGCCCAGCAGGCAAAAAATTTCACCGACCGGGCCAATGCCGCCTTGGGGGCCGGACAAAAGTGGGAGGATATCGTCAAGGCGTTCGGGTTGACTGCCGAAAAGATTCCCGGGTTTGCCCCGGCGGATGAAA
>RHAF01000183.1 GCA_010028775.1 Verrucomicrobiota bacterium
CTGGGGGAGTTGACCCAGTTATCGCCTTCCTCGAGCTCATAGCCTTTGTGAAGGAACAGGGTTACGTCGCCACCATCGTCGATGACCAACTGCGGGCCTTTGCCATCCTTGTTGAGGATGGCTTTCCAGGTGCAGTCCCAATATTCCTCGAGGGTTTCACCCTTCCAGGCAAAAACGGGGATGCCGGCGGCGGCAATGGCGGCGGCAGCCTGGTCCTGCGTGGAGAAAATGTTGCAGCTGGCCCAGCGCACATCGGCACCCAGATCGACGAAGGTTTCGATCAAGACGGCCGTCTGAATGGTCATGTGGAGGGAGCCGGTGACCCGGACGCCGGCGAGAGGCTTGCCTTTGGCGTACTTTTCCCGGATCGCCATCAGCCCGGGCATCTCCTTTTCGGCGATCTCGATTTCTTTGCGTCCCCATTCAGCGAGGGAGAGGTCCTTGACCTTGTAGTCGGTGAAACTCTTGGGGGCTTTGGTTTTGGGGGTTAGGGTGGCGGTGCTCATGTTGTTTGCTCCTGGGGGGTTGGGTTATTTCAAGCCGGCATGACGACGGAGTTCACGGACTCGGTCCGTATGCTCCCACGGGGCGTAGGCCGGATTGCCCCGATGGCCAAAGTGGCCGTAGTTGGTGGTTTTGGAGTAAATCGGGCGGCGCAACCGCAGCTGCCGGATGATTTCCGCCGGGCGAAAATCAAAGGTCTGATTGACCGCGCGCTCGATGCGGGAAAAGGGAACTTTCTCGGTCCCAAACGTATCGAGGCAGACCGAGACGGGACGGGGATGCCCAATGGCGTAGGCGAACTGGATTTCCACGCGGTCGGCCAAGCCCGCGGCCACGATGTTCTTGGCCACGTAGCGACCCATGTAGGCGGCACTGCGGTCGACCTTGGTCGGATCCTTCCCGCTGAAGGCCCCACCGCCGTGCCGACCGGCACCGCCGTAGGTGTCGACGATGATTTTCCGTCCGGTGAGGCCGCTATCGCCTTCGGGTCCCCCGACGACGAAACGACCGGTGGGGTTGACGAGAAATTCCGTCCGGGCATCCAGCATGTC
>RHAF01000184.1 GCA_010028775.1 Verrucomicrobiota bacterium
CTGGCCGTGGGAGAGACAAAGAACCGGATGATTCGCCTGGTCGGCGAGCTGGAGCAGGTTAGTGCACACTATAAGGATAAGGTTCGAATCCATTTCAGCGGGTGTCCGAGCTCTTGCGGGCAGCATCAGGTGGCCGACATTGGTTTCCGCGGGGCGACCCGGACGGTGGACGGAGTGAAGAAAGAGTGCTTCGACATGTTCCTCGGTGGAAAGACCGGGGCGGATGCACGCTTCAACGTCCTCATTCAGCCCAAGGTTCCGTATGAAGAGGTGCATCTCTATATTGACAAGGTGCTGCGAGCTTATGAAGCGAAGAAGAGCGGCACTGAGACCCTCACTCGTTGGTTGGGCCGCAGTTCCAAGGACGATCTGAAGGCTATTTTTGCTGATTCGAACGGCACGGCATCGGTTTGACCAAAGCCTGTTTTGGCGGGAAGATCGTCCTTTCCGACTGTCGGAATCTATGAGCACAGGATTTAGCCCATCTTCCCATTTCCATATTCACCCCCATCCCGTGGATGAGGTCGGTATCCGGGAGCGGGTGGCGAGATTGGCCACCCGAAGCATCAAAAAATCATCCAAGGTTGAGGGGCTCAAACTGGCACTTTCCATGGTCGATCTGACCACTCTGGAGGGGGCGGATACCCCCGGCCGGGTTCGTCAACTTTGCGCCAAGGCGGTGCATCTCCATTCCGGACGCAACGATCTTCCCATGGTGGCGGCTGTCTGCGTTTACCCGACGATGGTGCGGGTGGCCCGCAAGGCCCTGCAAGAAACACCCATCAAGGTGGCGGCCGTGGCCACCGCTTTCCCAAGCGGGATGAATCCACTGGCCGTGAAGTTGGAGGATACCCGCTATGCCGTCGGCGAGGGGGCCCATGAAATTGATATGGTCATCTCCCGCGGGGATTTTTTACGCGGGGATTATGGTCGCGTGGCGGACGAGATTGCCGAGGTCAAGAAAGCCTGCGGCGAAGCCCATCTGAAGGTCATTTTGGAGACCGGAGAGCTGGGTACCCTCGACCGCGTTCGTTTGGCCAGCGATATTGCC
>RHAF01000185.1 GCA_010028775.1 Verrucomicrobiota bacterium
CGCTCGAAGTGGGAGACGACGCCGTCCATGCCGCAGGCGAGCAGGCTAAAGCGGCGACGGATGCAACGGACGAGAAATGGGTTGAAGCTGTAAAAGCCGGAGAAAACCTTTTTAGGGGATTCGCAGCATCCGTTGGCCTGTTTACAAAAGAGGACGGCGTGGATGTCCTCGCTGTCGAAGAGGACCACCCAGTAGCGGGCCAGTTCGGGATGAAAGATGGGAATGAAATCGATCGAGGCTGTTCCAGCTGGGGGCTCGCCCTCCGCCCAGCTTGGCCAGGTTGAGGTAGCGCTCACGCTGGGGAACAAAGTGGTTCACGTGCTGAAAGGTGGAGACAAGTTCTCCCTCCCCAATATCCGCGGCCAAGTCCTCGATCGCATGGCTGACGGCCAGCATGGCTTCGTGATTGAAGAGATGGGTCACATCCGAGATGGGAAGAACGACGATTTCGGCGCATTGGGAGCGGTACTTCGGCGAGGCGGGCACGGTGCGTGGCTTTTTGGCCTTGAGGTAGGGCTTGATGCGGGAGCGGAAGAGCCGCTCTGATTTTTTTTCCTCCGAAGTCCGACAAATCATATAGGAATCAGCAAGATTGCCATAGGGAGGGGTCGATGCAAGCGAGGGGGTGCAGGTATCAGAAAAACTAAACTGGCCTACCCGGGAGGGGGAATGACGCGGTCGAGAAGTTTGGCGGAGGAGAGAACCCCCGGAACGCCGGCTCCGGGATGGGTGCCGGCCCCGCAGAGGTAGAGGCCTTGGACGTCCTCGGAGACGTTGTGGGGCCGGAACCAGGCGCTCTGGGTGAGGATGGGTTCAAACTGGAAGGCGGAACCGTGGTAGGCATCGAGGCGGGATTCGAAATCGCGCGGGGTGAAAATCAGTTTGCTGACGAGGTGTTTGCGCAGGTCGGGAACGATCGATTTTTCCAGCGCCGCGAGGATCCGATCGGCGTAAGATTCCTTCTCCTTTTCCCAATCGATCCGGTCGCCGGGGGAGCCCAGATGGGGGACGGGAGAGAGAACGTAGAAACACTCATGGCCTTTGGG
>RHAF01000186.1 GCA_010028775.1 Verrucomicrobiota bacterium
CCGGCGGAGCAGGTGGTCAAATCCTTGAGACAGATGTCCCAGCGGGCCCAGGTGGTTGTCATTAGTGGAAAAAATCCAGACGCCAAAGCGCGGGTGGAGGCCGAATTGGGTAAAACCGTGGATTCACCCGGTAAGGCGGAGTTTCGGGTCTTGGGTTATGTGGATGATATGCCCTCCTGGATGGGGGCGGCGGATCTGTTGGTGAGCAAGCCAGGAGGCATGACTTCGGCGGAAGCGATGGCTTCGGCGTTGCCGATGGTGATTTATGATCCCATCCCCGGACAGGAGGAAAGGAACAGCGACCAACTTTTAGAGAAGGGCGCCGCCATCAAGTGCAATGAAATCTCCATCCTCGGATACAAAGTTAGTAAGGTGTTGGCAGAACCGGGAAGATTAGAGGAAATGCGTCAGGCGGCGCGCAAAATGGGACAACCCCAGGCCGCGGTAAAGGTGGTGCAGACGCTGATTGCCGAGCAGGAGCATGAACCGGTCGAGGTTCATCCGGATCAGCAAGAAGCCATGGCGGAAACGGCTCGCAAAAAGTGAAGTCCGGGGCGGGGAAGCAAAAGTTTCTTTGGGGGGTTTCCTGCAGCCCGTACCAACACGAAGGCGGTTACAATGGGGAAGGGCAGCCGAGGAACAACTGGTACGACTGGGAGGTGGCGGGAAAGGTAGAGCTCTCGGGTCGATCGGTCGACTTTTGGAACCGCTACGAGGAGGATTTTGATCGGGCGGAAATGATGGGCTTGTCCGGCTATCGTTTGGGGATTGAGTGGGCGCGGTTGCAGCCTGAGCAGGCCAACAAGGAGTTCTCGGATGAGGTTTTGGCGCGATATATCGACATGATCGCGGCGTTGCGGGCGAGGGATCTGGAGCCATTGGTCACCTTATCTCATTTTACCACTCCGCGTTGGCTGGGTCGCGATCCTTGGTTGAGCGAGGAGACACCCGAACTCTTTTCGTCCTACGCCTGCCGCATGTTAGAGCAACTCAATCGGAAA
>RHAF01000020.1 GCA_010028775.1 Verrucomicrobiota bacterium
TCTCCGGAAAGCCGCGCCACTTTGTCCTGGGCATCATGAACATCGGGACTGAGCGCGGTCAGGCCCAGCACTTCGTCCCTACGCCTGAGCTCCAACCACGCTTCCCGGTAGGCCTTGGCCTCGGCCTGCGCCATGGCCAGTTCATCCACCGGAGCCTGCTGGATGGACCATGCAGGCGCCGTCAGGATCAGACTGAAAAGGATCAGGGTGAACTTCATTACTTCGTGACCTTCTCGGTGTGACCACCGTGCTTCTTGAAGACCCGGGTCGGGGAGAATTCCCCCAACCGATGACCCACCATGTTCTCGGTGACGAACACGGGGTTGAAAGCCTTGCCGTTGTGCACCAGGAAGGTGTGACCGACGAACTCCGGGGCGATCATCGAACGCCGGGACCAAGTTTTGATCGGCTTTTTCGCTCCTCCCATTTTCTGGATTTTTTCCATCAAATGGTCGTCCATGAACGGACCTTTTTTCAGACTACGGCTCATGAAGCCCTCTTCTTTCTCCGGTCCTCAACAATAAACCGGTTGGAGGGCTTGTGACGCTTGCGGGTCTTCAGACCCTTGGCCAACTGCCCCCACGGGGAAACAGGATGCTGGCGTCCGCCACCCCCCTTGCTCTTCCCCTGTCCTCCACCCATCGGATGGTCGATCGGATTCATCACCATGCCGCGGGTATGAGGACGCCTTCCCAGCCAGCGAGCCCGGCCAGCCTTGCCCAGGCTGACTTTTTCGTGGGCAATGTTGCCCACCTGTCCCACGGTGGCGTAACAATCGGCATGCAGGCGTCTAACTTCCCCGGAAGGGAGTCTCAAAAGAGCGTCATCCCCGTCAATGGCGGTGCAGATTGCGGCCGCACCGGCGGAACGGACCATCTTTGCACCGCGGCCGGGCACCAGCTCGATGTTGTGAAGAGGTAGTCCCTGGGGAATGGAGCGCAGCGGAAGGGCGTTCCCCACCTCGGGAGCGACCGATTTTCCAGCCACCACGGAAGTACCAACCTTCAAACCCTCGGGAGCCAGGATGTATGCCCGGTCTTTCGGACCGTATTCCAAGAGGGCAATGCGGGCCGAGCGGTTCGGATCATACTGGATGGCCAGCACCTTGCCGGGAGCAGTCCGTTTGGCGCGGTTCCATTCGATGATACGGAATTTCTTTTTGTGGCCGCCACCACGGTGGCGGGAAGTCATTCTTCCGTAGGAGTTGCGGCCTCCGGTGCGACGCTTGATCTCCAGGAGGGACTTCTCAGGGACGGAGTCGCGCGTCAGCTCCGAGAAATCCCGGAGCATGGTGTACCTGAGGGACGGCGTCAGGGGGCGGAATTCTTTCAGGGCCATAATGCTCTCCTTATGCCGACTCGATCTTCTGGCCTTCCGCCAGGGTTACGATCGCTCGTTTGGTGTGGTTTTTGCGTCCCGGTTCCCCACGACGGGAGCGGCGCACTTTGCCGGCCCGGCGCATGGTGTTCACCCGGACAACTTTCTTTCCGAAGAGGGCTGTGATTGCCTGCCGGATTTCAAGCTTGGTCGCATCAGGTGCCACCTCAAAAAGGTACTGGTTGTGGGCGGAGGCCAGCCGCGTGCCCTTCTCCGACACCCGGGGCCAGAAAATCACTTCCGTGGGAGATCTCATGATGCGTTCTCCTTTTTGGTCTTCGGTTGCAGGCGGCGACCGAGTTCCGGCCAGGCTTCCTCCGAAATCCAGACCTGCCGGCGACGCAAAAGATCCTCGGCGTTCACTTCGCGCGCGGGACGGACATCCACCTCGCGCAGGTTCCTCGCAGCCTTGACGAGGGTCTCCTCCGGCTTGGAAAGCACGAGGAGCACGGAAAGCGGCAATCCGGAGTCCTTGATCCAGCCGATCAATTCTTTGGTCTTGGGGGCCTTCAACGCAGGGGCAGAACCGGTGTGAAGGGTTCCCGCCGCAGCCAGATCCGAGATCGCCCGCCGAAGTGCCGTCCTCAAAACGGTTTTTGGCACGTTTTTGCTGTAATCGCGGGGATGGGGGCCGAAGACCACGCCGCCACCACGCCAAACCGGGGAGGATTTGTATCCCGCCCGGGCCCGCCCGGTGCCTTTTTGTCTCCACGGCTTGGTTCCGGAAAGATCCACCGTGGCCTTGGTCAGGGTGGCATGTGTGCCGGCACGCCGGTTGGCACGATAAGCGGTCACTGCCTCATGCAGGGCCTGGCTGGCCTTGCGGTTTTTGAAAAGTTCCACACCCAGCGCCTTTTCGGCAGCGGATAGGTTGATGGCTTTGGCTTTGCTCATGGGTTTAGGCCTTTACCGGCTCCTTCACCGCGTCACGTACGATCACCACGCTGCCGTTGGGGCCGGGGATGGCACCCCGGACGAGCAGTAGTTTTTCCCCTTCTCTCACCTGCATGACCTTGAGGTTTTGGATCGTGCAATTGTCGTGGCCGAGATGTCCCGGCATGCCGGCGTTCTTGTAAACCCGCCCGGGGGTCGAACGGCAACCAATGGCTCCGTTCCTCCGGTGGGTCGTCGAGCCGTGGGCGTCGGCCTGTCCGGCGTAGTTGTGCTTGCGCATCACCCCGTGAAAACCTTTTCCCTTGGAGACACCCAACACGTCGACCAACTGACCGGCCTTAAATCGGGTAACATTCACCTCGGATCCCACCGCCAGATCGGCAGGGGCCGCCCTGAACTGGCGCAGAACCAGAGGATTTTTTCGGCCGGCTTTTTCAAAAGCCACCCGCTGAGGCTTGTTGGTCCGGGAGGCCTTACGCTCGCCCATCCCCATAACCACCGCTTTGACGCGAGACTTCTCCGGGGTGCGGACCTCGTACACCGTGTTCGGCTCGGCCGAGATGACGGTCACGGCGGTGGCCTGCCCCTGATCATCATAGATCCGGGTCATTCCGACCTTCTTTCCGATCATGCCAAAACGCTCGATCATGGTTTTTTCTCCTCGGGTTAAATCTTGATGGTGATGTCGACACCGGCCGGCAAGTTGAGTTTTTTCAGCTCATCCACCGTCTTGCCGGAGGGCTCGAGAATATCCAGCAACCGCTTATGGGTGCGGATTTCAAACTGCTCCATGCTCTTTTTGTCGCAATGGGGGGATCGGTTCACCGTGTAACGTTCGATCTTGGTCGGCAAAGGAATCGGGCCGGCAACCCTCGACCCTGTGCGGGACGCCGTCTCGGCGATCTCCCCCGCCGCCTTGTCGAGCAAGCGGTAATCAAACGACTTCAAACGGATGCGGATGCGGGTGGCGGCCATGGATTTTAGCCTTTCTTTTGTTGGGTAACCTGTGCCAGGACGCTCGAGGGAACCTGCTCAAAGTGCGAAGGCTCCATGGAGTAGGCCGCCCGTCCCCGGGAGAGCGACCGGATGGTGTTCACGTAGCCGAACATTTCCGCCAAAGGAACCTCGGCCTTCACGATGGAGGTCAGGCTCTTGGAGTCCACATTCATGATCTTGCCGCGACGCCGGTTGATATCGCCGAGAATGTCCCCCTGAAACTCGTCTGGGGTCGAGCACTCCACCAGCATGATGGGCTCAAGCAGGATCGGCCCCGCCTTCTGCATGGCATCCTTCACCGCAAAAATCGCCGCCATCTTGAAAGCCAACTCGTTGGAATCCACCTCGTGGTAGGAACCGTCCATGATCTGGATCTTCATGTCGATCACTGGGCTTCCATGGATCACCCCGTTGAGCAAGGCCTCCTCCACGCCCTTCTTCACGGCCGGGATGTATTCCTTCGGAATGTTTCCGCCGGTCACCTTGTTCTCGACCACAATGCCCTTGCCCCGTTCCTGCGGTTCCACCTGCAGGATGACGTGACCATACTGACCGCGCCCGCCCGATTGCTTGATCAGCTTGCCCTCGCCTCCCGAGCTCTTGGTGATGGTTTCGCGATAGGCGATCTGAGGAGCCCCGGCGTTGGTTTCCACGCTGAATTCTCGTTTAAGACGGTCGCAGATGATTTCCAAATGAAGTTCCCCCATCCCCTTGATGATGGTCTGACCCGTCTCCTCGTTGGACTGCACCTGGAAGGTCGGATCTTCCTCGGAAAGGCGCTGGAGGGCTTCTCCCATTTTTTCACGGTCGCCCTTGGTCTTGGGTTCCACCGCCATGGAGATGACGGGCTCAGGGAAACTGGGTGGTTCGAGGGTGATTTCCAGATCTTCATTGCGAAGGGTGTCACCCGTCGCAATGTCCTTCAGACCCACGGTGGCGGCGATATCCCCGGCAAACACGGTGTCGATATCCTCGCGCTTGTCCGCCTGGATTTGGATCAAGCGACTCACCCGCTCCCGCTTCCCGGTTCGGGAATTGTAGATGAACTCACCCTTGGAGAGTTTTCCGGAATAGACCCGGAAGAAAATCAGCTTACCCACAAAAGGATCGGTCCAGAGCTTAAAGGCCAACGAGCAGAATTTTTCACCGTCGTCCACCTTGACCGGGATGCGCTCCTCGGGGTTTTCCGTGCTGTGTCCCACGGCCGGCGGAATGTCGATCGGGCTGGGAAGATATTCCACCACCGCATCCACCAGGGTCTGCACACCCTTATTCTTGAAGGCTGACCCTCCAACCACCGGGACGAGCTTGTTGGCGATCACCGCGCGGCGAAGGGCAGCTTTGAGTTGCTTGGTGTCGGGACGCTTTTCCTCAAGAAATAGGTTGCCCACTTCCTCGTCCACATCGGCCACCCGCTCGATCAACTCATCCAACCCCTTCTTGGCAGCCGCCTTGTGCTCCTCGGGAATTTCTCGGATTTCATAGGTGGAACCAAGATTCTTGCTGTCGGTGTAGACGATGGCCTTTTGGTTAATTAGGTCGATCTGGCCCATCAAGGTATCTTCCTTGCCGAGGGGGATGAGAATCGGGCAGGCGTTGGCCCCTAGTTTGGTTTTCATCTCTGATACGGCCTTTTCAAAATCCGCGCCCGTTCGGTCCATTTTGTTGACGAAAGCGATGCGGGGAACCCCGTATTTGTTGGCCTGACGCCAAACTGTTTCGCTTTGAGGCTGCACGCCCGCAACCCCGCAGAAAACCGCAATCGCCCCGTCCAACACACGGAGGGAACGCTCCACCTCGGCGGTGAAATCCACGTGCCCCGGAGTGTCGATGATGTTGATCCGGTTTTTTGTTTTTTCGAATGACTTGACCAATCCAGCCTCTTCCTTCACCGGCCAGAAACAGGTGGTGGCGGCGGAAGTGATGGTGATGCCACGCTCCCTCTCCTGCTCCATCCAGTCAGTCACTGTGGTGCCCTCGTGGACCTCCCCCATCTTGTGGATGCTGCCGGTGTAAAAAAGAATTCGCTCGGTCAGCGTGGTCTTGCCCGCGTCGATGTGCGCGCAGATCCCGATGTTCCGGGTCCTCTCGAGGGAGTAGCTGCGCGCGGAACCGGTGGCGGGAGGCATGGTCTCTCTTCTCCTTTACCAGCGCAGATGGGCGAAGGCCCGGTTGGCTTGGGCCATGCGATGCGTTTCGTCCCGCTTTTTGATCGCGTTTCCCTGCCCGGCGGCGGCATCCCGTATTTCCTGGGAAAGGGCTTTCTCGAAGGCCACGCCCTTGCGGTTGTTGGCCAATTCCACGATCCAACGGAGTGCGAGCGACAACTGCCTCTCGGGGGTGGTTTCCACCGGCACCTGGTATGTGGCACCTCCCACCCGACGGGACTTCACTTCCAGGCGGGGCTTCACATTCTCCACGGCTTTTTGCACCACAGCCAAAGGATCTCCCCCCGATCCTCCCTCGTTGGCGCGCTTGATGGCGTTGTACACCAGACGGCTGGCGGTCGAATATTTGCCCCTCTTCAGAATGTACCCGATCATTCGGCCGATCAGGGGGCTTTCATAAACCGGATCCGGGCTGCTCTTGCGGGAAATATGGCGGCGGCGGCGGGACATGGATGATTCTCCTCGGGTTTAGGCTTTCGCCGGTTTGGCCTCGGCGGCCGCTTTGGCACCACCGCCCTTGGGACGTTTGACGCCGTATTTGCTGCGGGAAACAAGGCGGGCCAGCTTGTTGGAGTTGCTGGGACCGGAGGCGCCCAAGGCATCCAGCGTTCCACGAACGATGTGGTAACGGACACCGGGCAAATCCTTCACACGTCCGCCACGGACGAGGACAATGGAGTGTTCCTGCAAATTGTGGTTTTCCCCGGGAATGTAGGCGATCACCTCTTCCCCGTTCGAGAGACGCACCTTGGCGACTTTACGCAATGCCGAGTTCGGCTTTTTGGGAGTTCGGGTCATGACCTGGAGGCAGACCCCGCGGCGTTGGGGGCAACCGTGCAGGGCGGGAGCCTTGGTGCCGCGCTTGAGGGCGGACCGGCCAAAACGTACCAACTGGTTGATCGTCGGCATTCTGTTTTCAACTCCCCCCGCGGACCTCCCGGACAAAAGGCACCCCCTTGGCGGGTTCCATGAAGCGCTCGAAGCACGCATGGAGGACGATTCAACCGAACCGTCACATGCCGACTGACCTTGATCGTTATCTTTTCAGATACCGATTGGATGACAGCGGAAATTCAAAGCCTGCCCGAAAAATCGCTCTATGACAAGGGTTTTCCACAAATTTCTTCCCCTCCAAAAGGTAATAAAACGTGAGACCCGGCTCCGTCAATTTTCGTTAATCCGGACTAAATCACCCGCTAATCATGCTGAAATCCAAAAAAGGGGCTTGGGCTGAAGCCCAAACCCCTTTTTTGCCCTTGCGGGATAACTTTAACTCGCCAAAGCGGCTGGGATGTCGAGAGCCACCTTGCGGGCCCTCTCCTCCTCCGGTTGACTGCTGACCAACGGCTCGCCCACGGGTTCGCCGAGGTGCAATAGCTTGATCTTCCGGTAGGCGTTGAATCCCGTCCCGGCAGGGATGAGGTGACCCATGATCACGTTCTCCTTGAATCCGAGAAGTTTATCGACCTTACCCAAAGTGGCCGCATCGGTGAGGATTCGGGTGGTGTCCTGGAAGGATGCAGCCGAGATAAAGCTCTCGGTTTCCAAGGAAGCCTTGGTGATCCCCAGGAGGACGGGGGTCGCCTCGGCTGGTTTACCGCCCTTGGCCTCGATGTCACGATTGGCTTCTTCGAAGGTTGTCCGATCCACCTGCTCGCCCCAGAGAAGCTGGGTGTCGCCGGGTTCGGTGATCTTCACCTTGCGGAGCATCTGGCGTACGATGATCTCGATGTGCTTGTCGTTGATCTCAACGCCCTGCAACCGGTAAACCTCCTGCACCTCGTTGACGAGGTACTCCTGCAATTCCTGCGGTCCGCAGACCTCGAGAATTTCGTGGGGCACCACCGGACCTTCGGTCAGCTGCTGACCTTTCTTCACGGTGTCGCCCTTGTAGACGATCAAGTGCTTGGAGAGCGGTATGAGGTGCTCCTCTTCCGCACCAGTTTCCGCATCCTTGATGACGAGTTTCTTTTTCCCACGAAGGTTCCCCTGCAGATCCACCACCCCGTCGATCTTGGCAATCTCCGCTGCATCCTTTGGACGACGAGCCTCAAAGAGCTCGGCCACCCGAGGCAAACCTCCGGTGATGTCCTTCGTCTTGGTGACTTTCCGGGGGGTCTTGGCCAAACGCTGTCCGGCCTGAACCTTCTCCCCGTCCTTCACTTCGATATGGGCTCCCGCGGGGATACTGTATGCGGCGACAACAGCACCTGCCTGATCCACAATGGCAATCTGAGGATGCAGGTCTTCCTTGTGCTCAATGATGACGGTTCCGACGGACTTGGTCGTCTCATCGACTTCCTTCTTCATCGTGACTCCCTCGAGGATGTCCTTGAACTCCACACGCCCGGCCTTCTCGGTCAGGATGGAAATGTTGTACGGATCCCACTGCACAAAACTCTGGCCTTTCTTGACCTTGCCGCCTTCCGGAACCGAGATCATCGATCCGATGACCACCGGGTACCGCTCCAGCTCTCGACCATCGCTCGCATGAACGCTGACGAATCCGTTCTTGTTGAGGACGATGTCGTGGCCTTCCAGCGCCTTCACGGTTCGCAGGTCGGTGTACTGGATGGTTCCGTCGTTCTTCGCCTTGATCTGGGGCTGTTTGAAGACCTGCGAGGCCGTTCCACCGATGTGGAAGGTCCGCATGGTCAGCTGGGTGCCGGGCTCGCCGATACTCTGGGCGGCAATGATTCCGACGGCCTCGCCAAGTTTGGCCGCCTGATTGGTTGCCAAATTTAGGCCGTAACAGGAGGCACACACACCCCTGCGGGTCTCGCAGGTCAGGGCCGAGCGAATCTTCACCCTCTCCTGGCCCAGATTTTCGATCGCTGCCGCTGCCTTTTCATCAATCAGTTGGCCGGCGGCCACGATCTTATTTTTGGTCACCGGATCGACGATGTCGTCGCAGGAGGTCCGGCCGTAGATGCGATCCCGGAGGCGGACGATTTCGTCATCCCCTTCCATGATCGCCTTGACCCAGATTCCCCGTTCCGTGCCGCAATCCGGCTCGCGGATAATCATGTCCATGGCGACGTCGCAGAGTTTGCGGGTCATGTAACCCGAATCCGCCGTCTTCAGCGCCGTGTCGGCCAATCCCTTGCGGGCGCCGTGAGTGCTGATGAAATACTCCAGCACCGAGAGACCCTCCCGGAAGCTGGCGGTGATCGGACGCTCGATGATTTCACCCGAGGGCTTGGCCATCAGTCCGCGCATGCCCGCCAATTGGCGGACCTGGTTGCGGTTGCCTCGCGCCCCGGAATCCACCATGAGATAGACAGGGTTGAAGTCCTTCCGTCCCTCGTTGTGCTCGAGGGTCCGGTACATTGCCGAGGAGATTTCCTCGGTGGCCTGGGTCCAGATGTCGACGATCTTGTTGTAGCGTTCGCCGTCGGTGATCGCGCCCATGCGATACTGTTTCTCCACTTGGGTCACCGATTGGCGGGCCCGATCGATCACCTGGGGTTTTTCCTCCGGGATGATCATGTCGTTGATTCCGATGGAGACACCGGCACGGGTGGCGGCCATGAATCCGAGATCCTTGAGCTTGTCCAAACACTCGACGGTTGCCGCATGACCAGCCTTCTCGTAGCAACGGAGAATAATCTCCCCGATCTGCTTCTTGCCGGCCGCCTTGTTGACGAAGCCAAGCTCCTTGGGCCAGATGCTGTTGAACTTCACCCGCCCGGGGGTGGTCTCGATGAACTTCTTGGTTGCATCCCCGAAGATCGTCTCCCGCCCGAGATCCGGGTTCTTAAAGAGGATCAAGTCGTGGGTACGGATGCTTCCCTCGGCAACGGCGAAATCCACCTCGTCAGCCTCCGAAAAGACGCTCAGGCGTTTTTTCTGCTTGTCCTGCTTATCCGTCGACCGAACCGGATTCTGCGAGAGGTAATAACATCCCAGGGTGATGTCCTGACTGGGAGTGGTGATGGGGCGCCCGTTGCTGGGACCAAAGATGTTGTTCGGAGCCAGCATGAGGAGACGCGCTTCCAACTGCGCTTCGACGCTAAGAGGGACGTGAACCGCCATCTGATCGCCGTCGAAATCCGCGTTGTAAGCCGTGCAGACGAGCGGATGGATGCGGATCGCATCCCCCTCGATAAGCTTGGGTTCGAACGCCTGCACTGAAAGACGATGAAGGGTCGGGGCGCGGTTCAGGAGAACAGGATGCTCGCGGGTGACCTCGTCTAAGGTGTCCCAGACGATGGACTCTTTCCTTTCGATCATCTTCTTGGCCGAACGCACGGTGTGAACCTGACCGAGTTCCTTCAGACGACGGATGATAAAGGGCTCGAAAAGGACCAACGCCATCTTCTTGGGTAGACCGCACTCGTTGAGTTTCAGTTCAGGGCCGATGACGATGACCGATCGGCCGGAGTAATCCACACGTTTTCCAAGGAGGTTCATCCGGAAACGGCCGGTCTTCCCCTTCAGCATGTCGGAAAGTGACTTCAACGGCCGGTTGCCCGCACCGGTGACGGCACGGCCGTGGCGGCCGTTGTCCATCAGGGCGTCGACCGACTCCTGGAGCATGCGCTTTTCGTTACGGATGATGACCTCGGGGGTCTTCAGCTGGAGAAGATTGCGCAACCGGTTATTCCGGTTGATCACCCGGCGGTAAAGGTCGTTCAGATCGGAGGTGGCAAAACGGCCACCCTCCAAAGGAACCAAAGGACGCAGATCGGGAGGAATCACCGGGAGAATTTCGAGGATCATCCACTCCGGACGTGCACCGGCGTTGATAAATCCTTGGACCAGTTTCAGCCGCTTGGCGACCTTCTTGCGGGTCTGCTTGCTGCGGGTGGTTTCCAGTTGCTGTTCGAGTTCCGTGGCCACCTCGTCCAAATCCATCTTCTTGAAGACGTCACGGATCGCCTCGGCACCCATCTTGGCGACAAAGGAATCACCAAATTGTTCCTGCGCCTCGCGGTACTCCGTCTCGGTCAAAAGCTGCTTTTCCTTAAGGGGCGTTTTTCCTGGGTCGATCACCAGGTAGTCCTCGTAGTAGATCACCCGCTCGAGCTCGCGGGCCGTCATGTCCATCATCAGGCCGAGGCGGCTGGGCATGCACTTGTAGAACCAGATGTGGCTCACCGGAACGGCCAGCTCGATGTGCCCCATGCGTTCACGGCGGACGCGCGCCAAGGTGACCTCCACCCCGCAACGGTCGCAAATCACCCCCTTGAACTTGATCCGCTTGTACTTTCCGCAAGAGCACTCGTAGTCCTTGGTCGGCCCAAAAATCCGCTCACAGAAAAGACCTCCCTTTTCCGGCTTGAAGGTCCGGTAATTGATGGTCTCGGGGTTTTTTGTTTCCCCACGGCTCCAGGAGAGGATCGATTCCGGCGAGGCAACGGTGATGCTGACCTCGTCGAAGCCGACGGTTCTCTCCATGCCGAGGATTTCACGGGCGGATTGGGTCTGTTTGTTCATGGGATGGATGGTTTCCAGTTGGGTTAAGCGGCGGCTACTTCCAGAAGATTCGGTTTCTGCAGGTCCTCGTCCAGGACGCGACTGCGTTCACCCACCTTCACGTCAAGGCAGAGGCTCTGCATTTCTTTGATCAACACGTTGAACGACTCCGGAGTGCCCGCCTCGAGGGAGTTGTCCCCCTTGACGATGCTTTCGTAGATCCGGGTCCGTCCGGCGACGTCGTCGGATTTGACGGTAAGGAGTTCCTGGAGAGTGTAGGCGGCGCCATAGGCTTCCATGGCCCACACCTCCATCTCCCCGTAACGTTGGCCGCCGTACTGCGCCTTGCCGCCCAGCGGTTGCTGGGTGACCAGGGAGTAAGGTCCAACCGCCCGGGCGTGAATCTTGTCCGCCACCAGATGGTGAAGCTTCATCATGTAGATCAGGCCAACAACCACCCGCTGGTCGAAGAACTCGCCCGTGCGACCGTCGATCAGGGCGGATTTGCCGTCCTCGTCCAGCTTGGCCTTCTTGAGGAACTCGCGAATCTTGGTCTCGCTGATTCCGTCAAACACCGGGGTGGCCACGTTGAAGCCGAGGGCCCGTGCCGCGATCCCCAAATGGGTCTCCAGCACCTGTCCCACGTTCATACGCGAAGGCACGCCCAAGGGGTTGAGGATGATGTCCACCGGAGTTCCGTCCGGCAGGAAGGGCATATCCTCCTCGGGCACGATCTTGGCCACGACACCCTTGTTCCCGTGACGTCCGGCCATCTTGTCTCCCACGGAGATTTTCCGTTTGGCGGCCACATAGACCTTCACCTGCTTGATCACACCGGGATCGATGTCCTCACCTGACTCGACACGCTCCAGTTCCATGTCCTTCTCGTTGTCGAGCTGGTTGAACTTCTGCTCATAGCTCGAAATGATTTCACGGATCTTGATCCGGATCGGACTCGGGTCGATTTCGATGTGGTGATACACGTCAGCGATCTTACGCAACAGGGTCTTGGTGATCTTGCGGTTGGCCGGAATGATGATTTCACCCGTCTCGGCATTGACCACATCCAACGGAATTTTCTCATTCAGCAGGATGTTGGACAGGGCCTGGGTGAGCTCCTCCTTCAGGGCGGCGTGTTTCTTGATGTATTTGTCCTCGACTCCCTTGGCGTGGCGCTTGGCCTCCCCGGGAGCGAGCTTGATCAAGTCCTTCTTCGTCGTGCCACCGGTGGACTTCACGTCCATGACGATGCCCGCCGAGCCGGAGGGAACCACCAGGGAGCTGTCCTTCACATCGGCAGCTTTCTCGCCGAAGATCGCGCGAAGCAGGCGTTCCTCGGGAGCCAATTCCGTTTCGCTCTTGGGCGTGATTTTGCCCACCAGGATGTCCCCGGCTTTGACTTCCGCGCCCACCCGGACCACGCCATCGGGTCCGAGATTCTTAAGGGCCTCGTCGCCCACGTTCGGAATATCCCGGGTGATTTCCTCGGGTCCGAGCTTGGTGTCGCGGGCCGCGATCTCAAATTCCTCGATATGAATGCTGGTATAGATGTCCTCCTTGACCAAACGCTGGTTCAGCAGGATGGCGTCCTCGAAGTTGTATCCGTGCCAGGGCATGAAGGCCACGACCACGTTACGCCCGAGAGCCAGTTCCCCGTTGTCCGTGCACGGACCGTCGGCGATCACCGTCCCCTTGGAGACGCGTTGGCCGACGTGGACAATGGGCTTCTGGTTGACGCAGGTGCCGTTGTTCGAGCGCATGAATTTGCGCAGGTCGTAGACATAAATCCCCTTCTCCGCATCGGTTTTCAGCCGCTTGCGGTTCTCCGGCGCCTTGCCGTCCTCGGTCACGATGACCTGACGGGCGGTGACCGAGGCCACTTTGCCGGGGCCCTCGCTCACGATCATGGCATGGGAATCCTTGGCGACTTTTCCTTCCATCCCGGTTCCCACCACGGGGGCCTCGGAAATCAAGAGCGGCACTCCTTGCCGCTGCATGTTCGAGCCCATGAGGGCGCGGTTGGCGTCATCGTGTTCCAGGAAAGGAATCAACGAGGCGGCTACCGAGACCAGCTGTTTCGGGGAAACGTCCATGTAGTGAACCTTGTCCGGTTCGACCTCGAGGAACTCTCCGCGATACCGCACGGAGACCCTGGGGGAGGTGAATTTTCCATGGCCGTCCACGGCCGAATTGGCCTGGGCCACGATGAAATTTTCCTCCTGGTCGGCGGTCAGATAATCCAGATCTTCACGCACCTTGCCGTCGACGACTTTGCGGTAGGGAGTTTCGATGAAGCCGAATTCATTGATCCGTCCATAGGTTGAAAGGCTGGAGATCAGTCCGATGTTCGGACCTTCCGGCGTTTCAATCGGGCAGATACGGCCGTAGTGGGAGGGGTGCACGTCGCGCACCTCAAAGCCGGCACGATCACGGCTCAATCCTCCCGGTCCAAGGGCCGAAAGCCGGCGCTTATGGGTCATCTCGCTCAACGGATTGGTTTGATCCATCAACTGTGACAGCTGGCTTCGGCCGAAGAAGTCGCGGATCACGGCCGAGAGGGCTTTCGGGTTGATCAGCTTCTGGGGTGTCATGCCTTCCGTGTTCACGTCGAACAGGGTCATGCGCTCCTTGACCAGACGCTCCGTTCGGCTCAAGCCGGTGCGGCACTGGTTGGAGAGAAGTTCCCCAACGGTGCGGACGCGGCGGCTGCCGAGGTGATCGATGTCGTCGGTGGTCCCCTCGCCCAAACGCAGGTTGATCAGGTAGCTGGTTGCCGCAACCACGTCCTCACGGGTCAGGATCCGGGTCTCCAGATCGGTCTGCAGCCCGAGCTTCTGGTTAAGTTTGTGACGGCCCACCCGCCCGATGTCGTAACGTTTCGGGTCGAAAAAGAGTCGCTTGAGAAGCGCCTTGGCGTTGGTGACCGTAGGGGGATCGCCGGGCCGGAGACGGCGGTAGATTTCCTTGAGGGCCGACTCGGTGTCCTTCGTCGGATCCTTCTTGAGACACTTGAGGATGGTGTCGTCCACACGAATGTCGACGACCTCCACTGACTTCAGTCCCAGATCGAGCAACTGCCGGACCACACCCTTGGTCAGGGGTTCGAAGGCACGGGCCACCACGAGGTCCGCATTGGCGGTGTCGCGCACCTCCTTGATGAGGACCTTTTGGCTCAGTTCGTTCTCCTCGAGATCCTCGGAGAGTTTGAGCGGGTCGATGCGGTAGAAGAGGGAGATGATTTCCTCGTCGGTGCTGTAATCCAGTGCCCGCAGAAGGGTCGTCAGAAGGAACTTCCGGCGACGCTTGCGGCGGTCCAGATGGACATAGAGCAGGTCGGAGGTGTCGTAGGAGACTTCGAGCCAGGATCCCCGGTCGGGAATGATCCGGTAACTGTGCAGGATCTTTCCGTTGGCGTGGACGCTGGATTCAAAACAGATCCCCGGGGAACGGTGGAGCTGGCTGACAATCACCCGCTCCGCTCCGTTCACCACAAAGGTCCCCTGTTTGGTCATCAGGGGGAGTTCGCCCATGTAGACTCGCTCCTCGATCGTGGAACCCTCGTTGTGCAGAACGAAGGTCACGTAGAGGGGCGCGGCGTAGGTGACGCCCTCCCGCAGGCATTCAATCGGGCCCGTTTTGCTGGTCCCGAGGTCGTAGTGACTGAAATCGAGCTTGATCTTCTCGTCGTAACTTTCGATCGGGAAGACTTCCCGGAAGACGGCTTGGAGACCGACATTCTTCCGCTGCTTCGGGTTGGTGCCCTCCTGAAGGAAGGCCCGGTAGGAGTCCAGCTGAACCTCCATGAGGTTCGGCATCTCCACCGTTTCAGGCAACCGCCCGAAATTCACCCGCTCGACTTTGGTCGACTTCGACATGCGTGCTTCTCCTTAACCCGGACAAACCGGGGGTTGGTTTATTTGATCTCCACCTTGGCGCCGGCCGCCTCGAGTTTCTTTTTGATCTCAGCCGCCTCGTCCTTGGTCGCGCCTTCCTTGACGGTCTTGGGCGCACCTTCGACGAGGGCCTTGGCATCGGCCAAGCCGAGCCCGGGCACCACGGCACGGACTTCCTTGATGACGCCGATTTTGTTGGCGCCCGCGTCCTTGAGGACGACCTCGAAAGTGGTCTTCTCTTCCGCTGCCGCGCCACCGCCGCCGGCCGCCGGAGCTGCTGCCGCCACCGCCACGGGTGCCGCCGCGCTTACGCCCCACTTGTCTTCCAGTTTTTTCACGAGTTCAGACGCTTCGAGAACGGTCAGGCCGCTCAACGTCGTCACGACTTCTTCCAGATTTACCGCCATGTTTTCTTCTCCTTCCCCGGACCCGAAAGGCCGGAGTTTTGTTTGTTGCCCTTGGTTAGCCGATCACACCCGTGATCGAATTATCCCGGAAAGGCTCCCGGGCTAACGCGAAGTTGCTGCCTTTCATGTACATTTGTCTCCTTAAGCCGCCGGGGCGGCCTCCGCTTTGGTGCGGACCACCCGGGCCAGACGGGAACCGGGTTCCGCCAGAAGGCGGACAAGGGTCGAGGCTGGAGCCGCGATGGCCCCCAAGAGCTTGGCCCGAAGAACCTCGGCCGAGGGTAGATCCGCCAGCATGGTGATTTCACTCACCCCGAGGATCTTGCCGTCCATCACCCCTGCCCGAACCGCCGGACGGGTAAACTCCGCCTTGAAAGTCTTGATCACCTTGGCTGCCGCAGGGGCATCCTGCCCGCCGGAAACCACCGCCGTTTGACCGGCTAGATCCTTGTCGATCGCCGGCAGGGAGGCCTCTCCCAAGGCACGCTTAAACAACGTGTTCTTCACAACCTTGACGGCGGCTCCGACCTTGCGGAGCCGGCCACGCAGCTCGGAAAACTCGGAAACCTTCATCCCGGTATAATCGAGCACGATCAGGTAGGGCGAGGATTTCACCCACTCCCGCATCGTTTCAATCACTATGGCTTTTTCTTCTTTCATCTGGCTTTCGCTCCTTCTTTTAATCTTCCGCTCCGGCGGCCGCCTCGGTCACCGCAATCGGTATGCCCGGGGAGAACGTGGCCGAGAGAACGCAGTTCTTGAGATACTTCCCTTTCGCTCCCGCCGGACGGGCCCGCGATACGGACTCAATCACCGCCTGGACGTTTTCACCCAGGTTTTTCTCTGCAAAATTCAGTTTGCCGCAGCTGACGTGCAGGTTGGATCCTTTGTCCACCTTGAACTCCACCCGACCGGCCTGGCATTCCTTGACCGCCTTGGCCGTATCTTCCGTCACCGTCCCGGTTTTCGGATTGGGCATCAGCCCACGGGGTCCGAGCACCTTGCCCAGCTTACGGACTTCGATCATGGCATCGGGGGTGGCCACGGCCACATCGAAGTCGGCCCAACCTTCGGAAACTTTTTTGATCAAATCGGCAAAACCGACCGCCACCGCTCCGGCATTCTTGGCTGCCTCGGCGGCATTTCCCTGGGCAAACACGATCACGCGGACGTTCTTGCCCGAGCCGTGGGGCAGACTGACGGTACCACGGACAACCTGATCACTCTGCTTGGGATCCACGCCCAAATTAAAGGAAAGATCCACGCTGGGGTTTCCCTTGCTTTTTCCGACAGGGAACTTTTTGAGGAGCGAAACGGCCTCCTGCACGGAGTAGCGCTTCTTCGGCTCCAGAAGCTTGCTTCCTTCGCGATAACGGCGGCTGGGTAGTTTGGCCATGACCGGTTTCTCCTTTAGTCCGCGATTTCCAGACCCATCTGGCGGGCCGTGCCGGCGATGATGCGGAAAGCCGCTTCGTCGGAGGCCGCGTTGAGGTCGTTGCGTTTTACTTTCACGATGTCCATCACCTGTTTTTTGGTGACCTTACCGACCTTCACCCGGTTCGGCTCCTTGGAGCCGGAGGCGAGGTTGGCGGCTTTTTTCAAAAGAATGGAGGCGGGCGGTGACTTGGTGATGAAGGTGAAGCTCTTGTCCTTGTAAACCGTGATGACCACCGGAAGGATATTGCCCCCCTCCTTGGCCGTCCGGGCGTTGAACTCCTTACAGAAGGCCATGATGTTGACGCCCTGTTGTCCAAGGGCCGGGCCGACCGGAGGAGCAGGGTTGGCCGCCCCGGCCGGGATCTGCAGTCGAATGATGCCTGTGACTTCTTTTGCCATAAACTCTCCTTAGGTCTTCTCCACCTGCCAGTACTCAAGTTCCACCGGCGTGGAACGGCCAAAAATGGAAACCGCCACGCGCACCCGACCCCGCTCGGTGTCGACTTCCTCCACCACGCCTTCTTGGTTCTGGAAGGGCCCGTCGCCGACCTTGACCCGATCCCCCACGGCAAAAATCACCTTGGGGGTGATCTTCTCTTCCTTCTCACGAATCTGGGCCAGCATGCCTTCCACCTCGGAAGGGCGCATCGGAGTCGGACGATCGCCGTCGGCGAAACCGAGAACGCCCGGGGTTTCTTTGACAAAATACCAGGGACGCTCGTGCAGCTTCTTTTCGGCGTCGTAGAGAGCCATCTTCAAAAACAC
>RHAF01000003.1 GCA_010028775.1 Verrucomicrobiota bacterium
CCCCTCTCCCAGGACTCCTCCTCCGTTCCTGCCCCGATCACCCCTGAAATTCCCCCCCGGCTCACGCCCACCGCGGCACCCGCTCATGTATCCGCGACCCCAGAGAGTTCGACGGTTCTCGCCCGCCCCGATGCATCCCACAACTCCCCTCCTCTTTATCCGGAACAGGCACGGAAAAAAGGATGGGAGGGCACCGTTCTTCTTCGGGCAAATATTTCAGCCCAAGGGGCGGTCGAATCCATCACTTTGGTCCAAGGATCCGGGCATGGACTTCTGGATCAGGCTGCGACCACAGCCGTGAGGCAATGGCGGTTTTTCCCAAAAAGGGTCGCCGGTCAACCCACCCCTTCCGTGGTGGAGATTCCGGTGAAGTTTTCCTTAAAACACTGACAAACCAATCTAACCTTGGCTCGGGGGCTTCCCCCGCCTAGGTTGCAGGGCTGGTGATGAAGATTTCCTTGGAAAACATGGGAGGTTGCCGGCGCCGCGATCATGTTCGCAAAAAGGAGAACGAGGTTGCCCAATCCTTTCAGAAGTCGGCCCGCCTGCCGGGGTTCCGCCCCGGGAAGGCCCCCATCGAAATGGTGCGCCGACGCTATGCACCCGACATCCAGGCCGAGCTAAGGGAAAATCTTCTTCGCGAAGGCCTCCGCCACGCCATGGAGAAAGAAAAGCTCACCTTGGTGGATGATCCCGCTGTCGAGGAGGCTAACTTCGAAAAAGACAGCAAATTTAAGTTTATCCTTCGGGTTGATCTGGCCCCCGAGTTCAAGGTTCCCGCTGCCAAGGGACTCAAGATCGCAAAAAAAACCGCCGAACCGGTCACCGATGCGGATGTCGCCTCCGCTCTTTCTCGGATCGCCGAGCCTCACGCACATTTCCACACCCTTCCCGCACGCGCAGCCAAGGAGGGTGATTTCGCCGTGGTCGATTACGAGGGAACCTGCGGGGGCAAAAAAATCATCGAACTGGCCCCCGAGTCCGGCCAAGTCGCCGGGGCGAAGAAACTTTGGCTTTGGCTAAGGCCCGACTCCTTTCTTCCCGGTTTTGTCACGGGCCTCTACGGAATCCAACCCGGTGAAACCAGGACGGTGGAGGTCAAATTTCCCGATGACTTCCCCCACACTCCCCTGCGCGGCCAGACCGGTCGCTATGAGGTGACCCTGCATGAGCTCAAGGAACGTCACGTTCCGGAGGTTGACGAGGCTTTCTGCCAGGAAAATTACAAGCTCCCCAAGTCCGAAATCGAAAAAAGAATCCGCGAGGATTTGACCGCCTCCCGTGAATCCGCCATCCGCTCGGAGGAATCCCGTGCCATCACCGAGACCCTCCTCAAATCAACCAAAATGGACGTGCCCGAACCCCTTCTGGAAGAGGAACGCCGCCGCCTGGTGGCCCGTCTGGTGGAGGAAAACCAGCGACGGGGCGTATCCTCCGAGGAACTCCTCAAGCACAAGGACGAGATTCTCGCCGCTGCCGGACGCAACGCCGAGGAGAACGTCAAACTCTCCTTTCTGCTCCGCAAAATAGCTGAGGCCGAGAAAATCGAGGTTTCCGAGGAGGAGGTTTTCCATGAAGTGGCCCACCTGGCCTCGCATTCGGGCCAGGATGTAAGGCTCTTTGCAAAACGTCTTCAGAAGTCAGGATCGTTACCCTCACTTGCTGACACCCTGTTGCGCAGAAAGACGGTTGATTTCCTTTTGCAACACGCCATCCGTAGTTAGTTTTTCCTCATGAGCGCGGATTCCAAGGCCGATTACTTTGTCCCCAGCGTGATCGAACAGACGGGACGCGGGGAGCGTGCCTACGACATCTATTCCCGGCTTCTGAAGGACCGCATCGTTTTTATCGGAACGGCCATCGATGACAGCATGGCTAACTCGATCATCGCCCAGCTTCTTTTCCTCCAGATGGAGGACCCCAAAAAGGACGTCAATATCTACGTCCACTCCCCCGGCGGGTATGTCACCGCCGGATTGGCCATCTACGACACCATGCAGTACATCACCTGCGATGTGGCCACGTATTGCATCGGTCAGGCCGCAAGTATGGGAGCTGTCCTTCTCGCCGCCGGCACCAAGGGCAAGCGCTACTGCCTCCCTAACGCCCGGATCATGATTCACCAGCCGCTGGGTGGGGCACAGGGCCAAGCCACGGACATCAGCATCCAGGCTCAGGAAATCCTACGGGCCAAAAAACGCCTCAACGAGATTCTTGCCCATCACACCGGCCAGAAGTTTGAAACGGTGGAGAAAGACACGGACCGGGACCGCTTCATGTCGGCTGATGACGCCAAGACCTACGGCCTGGTTGACCACGTGGTCAGCTTCCGCAAGGAGCCCTCGACCGCCAAATAATCCACCGGAGCCTGCATGGCCCGACCCACCCACCTCACCCTCTGTTCCTTCTGCGGCAAGAGTCATGCGGAGGTCAAAAAGCTGATCGCCGGTCCAGGGGTCTATATTTGCGACAACTGCATCACCCTCTGCACCAACATTCTCAATCGGGAGACCTCGGGGGATGGCACCAAACAAACTCTCCTCAAGAAGCTGCCCAAACCCAGGGAGATCCGCGCGGAACTCGACCGCCACGTCGTCGGGCAGGACCGCGCCAAACGTACCTTGGCTGTTGCTGTTCATAATCATTACAAGCGCGTTCGCGGGGACCAGTCCGATGCCCTTCCCACCGATCATGCCGACGTGGAATTGGAAAAGAGCAACATCCTCCTAATCGGTCCCACCGGCTCCGGCAAAACCCTCCTGGCGCGGACTCTTGCCCGGATCCTTGACGTCCCCTTCGCCATTGCCGACGCCACCTCGCTTACCGAGGCAGGGTATGTCGGGGAGGATGTCGAGACCATCATTCTCCGCCTCCTGCAGAATGCCGACTACGACGTCAAACGGGCGGAACTTGGTATTGTCTACATCGATGAGATCGACAAAATTGGACGCAAGTCGGACAGCGCTTCGATCACCCGCGACGTTTCCGGCGAAGGAGTACAACAGGGCTTGCTCAAGATTTTGGAAGGCACGGTCTGTCAGGTCCCCCCCCAGGGCGGCCGCAAACACCCACAACAGGACCACATCGCGGTCAACACCCAGAACATCCTCTTCATTTGCGGCGGCGGCTTTGTCGGGTTGGAGGAGATCGTCCACAAACGCCTGGGCGGTCGAGCGCTAGGCTTTGGCTCCGATCTTGCCTCGGCCAAGGGAGTGAAAGAGGACGGTTTGGGGCTTCTCCGCTACACCGAACCGGACGATCTGCTTCGCTTCGGCATGATTCCCGAATTCATCGGCCGCCTCCCGGTGCTGACCCATCTCAGCCCCCTGACCGCGGACGAACTCATCTCCGTCCTCACCGATCCAAAAAACTCCCTCACCCGCCAATATGCCAAACTTCTCGGGATGGAGGGGGTAAAACTCAATTTTACCCGTGATGCCCTGCGTTGCCTTGCCGAGGCGGCCCTGAAGAAAGGCACCGGGGCCAGGGCCCTGCGGAGCCTTCTCGAAGGCATGATGCTCGACCTGATGTACGACATCCCCTCCCGGGACGACGTGGAGGAGGTGATCATCAACCGCGCCGTGGCCGAAGGCCAACGCGGGCCGATCATCAAACGAAAGGAATCCCGGAAGGCCGCCTAGTTTTAACGCGCCGATTTTAAAAAATTTTTTGCCCCAAGTTTGGTAGGGTCGTCTGTCCCCAAGAGCCCGATGCAAGCCTCCACCGCGGGCCGTCAGGGACAGTGGCCCCTATCTGGTCCAAAGCCTTCAGCCGATTTTCTTCAGCCCGTCCGCTAAGCGCCCCCAAAGCTCCTCCATCCCCTTTTCCGTCTCATCCCCCATGTGGGAAACCCTGAAGGTCTGGCCCTTGAGTTTGCCGTACCCTCCGTCGAAAATCGCCCCGTGGGTTTCCTTCAACCAGGCGATCCACTTTGCGATATCCACCCCGCGGGTGTTCTTTCCGCAGGTTAAGCTCAACGATTCGTAACCCTTCTCGGGAAAAACCTCAAAGCCGTGGGCCGCCAGCCACGCCCGGCCGCGCTCGGCGTTCTTTTGGTGACGGACATGGCGCTGGCCCACGCCTTCCTTCTCAATCTCGGCCAATTTCACCTCCAAGGCGTAAAGATGGGAAATGGAGGGGGTGCAGGGCGTCATGTTGTTCTCCGCCTGCTTGCGGAACTCCAGGAAATCGTAGTAATAACCGCGATCCTTGACCTTTTCCGACCGCTGATAGGCCCGCTCACTCACGGAAAAAAGCGCCGCGCCCGGGGGCAAAGCCAGGGCCTTCTGCGTCCCGCAGAGCATCACATCGAGTCCCAGCTCATCGAAGGGGATCGGAGTGACGCTGAAGGATGAGACCGTGTCGGTGATCAGCATGACATCGGGAAACTTGGTGCGGATTAACCGGGCGATCTCTGCCAGGGGGCTGAGGACGCCGGTGGAGGTCTCATGATGAATCAGGGTCAGAGCGTCATACCCTCCTTTGGAGAGCTCCTTCTCGATCATCTCCGGCTTGATGGCCTGTCCCCATTCCACCTGAACTTTGCCCGCTTCCTTGCCACACTTTTGAGCCACATCGAACCACTTGTCCGAGAAGGCGCCATTCATGCAGACCAGCACTTTTTTCTGCACCAAGTTCCGCAGGGAGGCCTCCATCACGGACCAAGCCGACCCCGTGCCCAAAAAGACGGGTTGCTGGGTTTGAAAAAGTTTACGCAGGCTGGGTTGCACCCGGGCATACAGCTCCTGAAATCCCTTCCCCCGATGTCCGATCATCGGCCCTCCGAAGGCCTGGCGCACGGGGGGGGAGATCTCCACCGGGCCTGGGATAAACAATTTGATGTGGGGCATGATTAGGGTAGATAGGGATTCTGTGCTAATTCGCAAACTTATCCTTTGTCTCGTCCTCTCCTACGTGGGCGCGTGGATCCTGCAGGCTCAGGTCAACTCCAGGGATCCGCAAAAAAGCCCCACCTTCCAGACCACCTGTGACAATGAGATCAACAACGAACCCGTGGCCAAGGCTGTGCCTATTCAGACCACGGATACACCGGCCGCCTCCCTCCCCGCCCAACCGGTCGCTTCAAATGCCCAATCCAATCCCGACATTACGGTTGACCAGATTGTCAAAAACGCCATCCGCCGGGACGAGGAGTTGCGCGAACTCCGGGAAGGTTTCACCTATCAGCTGAGGCTGGTGACCGAGAGACTGGACGATGAGAACAAGGTAGTGCCCGAAAAGACCAAAACCGTCACCGCCAAGATCAAGCCGGGCAAAGACATCACCTTCAGTGCCGACTTTAACGACGATTCCAAGGATTCTGGAAATCCGGATTCATCCCAAACCAGTTATGCCGGTGCCACCGGGGGGCGGGGACTGAGATCCGCCCACAAAAAGGCCTCCGATGATGATGATGATTCCTCGAACAAGGACGTGGAAGATGCCAAAAAAGTCAATGCCATGCTCGATATGGGAAAAATCGCCCCCCGTTTCAAATACTCACGGATGGAGGATGAAACCGTCCGCGACCGCAAATGCTACGTCATCAAATTCTCCCCAAAAAAGGACCAACCCTTTTCCAGTCGCGAGGAGAAGGTCATTAACAAGGTGGGCGGCACCATCTGGATCGACCAAAACGACTTCAGTATCGTCCAAACCAAGGGCAAACTTACCGAGGAGGTGGATGTAGCCTGGTTTCTTGCCACCATGAAGGGGTTGGACTTCAGCTACCAAACCAGCGAATTGCAAAGCATGAACATTCCCGTTCCTTCGGCCTTTTTCATGAATTTCGACCTCAACATCATGGGTTACCGCATGGCCCAACGCCAAACCAGCCAGATGACCGATTATCAGCCCGTGAATTCCGTCACACCGCCCACCCCAAACAACCCACCCGCGGCCTCCCCTGCCCCGTCCCAGTAAGAATCTTGGGTTATCGGCGCACGGTCCCGGAGAGACTCTGTCCCAACCTTTTCTGCCCGTCCCAACGGGCCCAGCCGGATGCCTTCCAGAGAAAGATCAGGGCAACAATCCCAAGAATCGATCGGATCAGCTGGCCAAACTGGGACCCAAAAAGAATTTTCTTTTGCCGATCCATCACCGACTGCCGCTCCTCGTTAAGCCTGCTCTCCTGGGCCTTCACCTCATCTTTTAGGTTTTGCAGGAACGCCGTTAGATCCACCGGATTTTTTTTGGCGTTGGCGGTGTTGTACCGAATGACCATTTTTTGTTGCTCTGCCTCGGGAAGATTGAGGGTGGTTTCCTCGACCAGTTTCACCCTCTTCAATTGCTCCTCCATTTGAACATTCAAGCTGTAGGCGCTGAGTCGGAATAATCGCGCAGCGGCATTCATGGAGACCGGGATGATCGCCACGTAAAACACAGCAAGACAGAGCGGGGCCCAGGACAAGCCGGCAAGGACAACCCTCTCCAATTTCACTCGAAAGTAACGGGGATGGATAAAAAACAAGGCCAACCCAAGAACAATCAAGGGGATCCGATCGGTCATGGAAGCGCAAAACCTCATTTCCGAGGATGGGTCACGGAGTTGAAGGCTGAAAAGAGCCGCAATACTTTCCATGAAGAAAAAAGCCACCAAGGCACCGCCCACAATACGGAATATTTGGATCCCGGCTAAAACCGAGCGCTCGGCCGGAGTGGATGTGCTTACCCTCCCAGATTCCATCGGAAGATTCTGCCCTAAATGGAATATGGAAGGCAATCCACCGGAATCCCTTCTCGCCCTGCTGTGCATGGGGGATAGTTTATTCTCCATGGCAAACCTGCCTCGCTCCGGATTCATAACTGGTCTTTCCAGCCTCATTCCCGCCCTCTTTTTCGCAACCATCTCCACCACTTCGGCCGGGGAAACCCCGAAAGCCGAGTCCCCGGACATAACCTGGCCTCAACACGCCATTTGGTATCAGATTTTCCCCGAACGCTTCCGAAACGGGGACCCCGCGAACGACCCCACCGCGGAGTACAGCCAGGTCCCCGACATCGCGAGAAGTAGCTGGTCCATCATGCCCTGGACCGGAGAGTGGTATGCCATGGAGAAATGGGAAAAGCCGCTGGGGCCGGATGCCTATGCCTCGAGCGGTCACCGCCGCTACGGGGGGGATTTTCAAGGAATCATGGACAAACTCGACTACCTCAAGGAACTGGGGATCACCGCTCTCTACCTCAACCCGATTTTTGAATCCCCCTCCCTGCACAAATATGACGCACGCTCCTACCACCATGCCGACCCTCACTTTGGACCCGATCCGGCAGGAGACAAAACGATGACGTCCGGTGAATCGGCCGATCCGGCAACCTGGAAATGGACCGCGGCCGACAAACTATTCCTTGAATTGGTCCGCCAGGCCCATCTTCGCGGAATCCGCGTGATCCTCGATGGGGTGTTCAACCACTGCTCCACCGAATTCTTCGCCTTTGCGGACCTTCGTGAAAAACAGGAAAAGTCGGCATACAAAGACTGGTTTGATGTGAAGAAATTCGATGACCCCGCCACCCCCGATAAAAACGAATTTGAATACGCCGGATGGTGGGGGGTGAAAGGCATGCCCGAATTCACCGATATCCCGGGTGAAAACGGACGTAAAACACTGCCTCCCGGCGTCCGGGACTATCTATTCGCCGTGACCAAGCGGTGGATGGATCCAAACAACGATGGCGATCCCTCGGATGGAATCGACGGATGGCGGCTGGATGTGGCCAATGAAGTGGGAACCGGGTTTTGGTCCGACTGGAATGAATTCGTAAAAAAGATCAACCCGTCCGCCTACACCACTCCGGAAATATGGGTGGAAAACGCTCCGGATTTCGTCAAGGAGGGCAAGTTTGACGGGGTGATGAACTATTACTCCTTCAGTATGCCCGTCAAAGGAGGGCTGATTGACGGCACCCTGCCCATCCGCGCATTCGCCCAGATGATCGAGGATCGGCGTAAAAGATTCCCTCCCGGGCAACAAACCGTTCTGCAAAACCTTTTCGACTCCCATGACACGGCCCGAATGGCCTCCATGATCGTCAATCGTGACCGGCCCTACTACTCATCCGCCGAGAGTTTTTCCTACGATGCCGATGTTCATGCCGGGAGCCATGACAGACCGTACCTGATCCGCAAACCAACCGACCCGGAGCGGGGTCTGCAAAGAATGTTGGTCCTGTTCCAGATGACTTATCCTGGAGCCCCATACCTCTACTACGGAGTGGAGGCGGGGATGTGGGGAGGAGATGACCCGGATGATCGGCAACCCATGGTCTGGCCGGACCTGCATTTTGAGCCCCAGAAAATCAGCCCGGGGGGGCAACCAACAAGAAACGATGACCTTAATTTTGACGCCAACCTGCACAACTACTATCGCGATGCCATTGCCCTGCGAAAGAAATATCCGGCACTGGTGGATGGGGCGATGCAGTTGATCGGCGCAGACAACACCTCCCGCATGTTTGGCTTTGCCCGAAGCTGCGGAACAGAGACCATGGTGGCCGTGTTCAACCGGTCCGAGACTGTTCAGACCTTTCGCTTTAACTTCGGCACCACGGACGGCAGTTCCCCGAATCCCCTTGTCCCCGTCTTTGTATCCCAAGGGAAAATCAGTGATGCTTTGGTCAAACAGGGACCAGGCAAAGTGGAGATCACCCTGCCGGGTTGGACAGGAGCACTCCTGCGCTTGGACTAGTCACTTCGCTCAATAGGGGCACGCACCCGGTTCCCCCACTCGGTCCAGGAACCGTCGTAGTTGCGGACATTTTTCAGGCCCAACAGATAGCTCAGGACAAACCAGGTATGGCTGGATCTCTCGCCAATGCGGCAATACGCCACCACCTCGGTGTTTGGATTGAGTTGACAGCCTTCCAGGTAAATTTTTCCCAGTTCCTCTGCCGACTTAAAAGTCCCGTCCTCACAAACCGCTGTTTTCCAGGGAACACTTTTGGCCCCGGGAATGTGACCTCCCCGAAGCACACCCTCCTGGGGATATTCGGGCATGTGGGTGACCTCACCCTTGAATTCTCCTGGGGAGCGGACATCGATCAGGGGTTTTTTGGCATGACTGAAGGCCAGCGCGTCCTCGTAAAAGGCCCTGATTTCCGCGTCCAACCTTTTCGGAGGAATGGGGTATTTAGCCGGGGCCACCTTGGTTTTCTCACGGGTCAACGGTCGTTTCTCAAAAACCCATTTGTCCCGACCACCATTCAGGACTTTGACCCGGGTATGACCAAACAGGCGGAACGCCCAGAGCGCGTAACAGGCCCACCAATTGGACTTGTCCCCGTAAAAAATCACCGTCGTCTCTGGGGTGATGCCGTTTCGCCCGCATAATTCGGCAAAGGCCTGGGTCGAAATGTAATCGCGCACCAACCCATCCTGTAGGTCTCGACGCCAATCGATATGCACCGCTCCGGGGAGGTGCCCGGTGTCATAGAGCAGAACATCCTCGTTACTCTCCACCACCCGGATCCCAGGATCGTTGAGATGTTCGGCCAGCCAACCGGTCTCCACTAGGGCTTCTGGATTCGCGTAGTTCTTGGTGCTCATGGGGTTTTTAATCTCCGGAAAAGCTAAAAATGCCAAAAAGGGGCCGGGATGCAACCGTCACCCGTGTCATGGGTATTGGGTCTTTTTCTGATCCTCCTCCAACAAGGGGAAAAGCGGCTCGATCTTGCCCAACGCTCTGCCCGCTTGGTGAACAGGCCACTGGGGCCAATCCCTGGATCGGGGCAAAATATCACCCCTATGACCGATCTGCCTCAGTCCCGCACTTGCCGTGGACGGAATCACGCAGGCCACCTCCTCCAGAACCAGTTCCAGAGCGGCCATCGCATCCCCCAGAGTCGCATCCAAAGCGTCAGCCTGTGCCGGGTCCTTGGCCAGTTTCCAAGGGGCCCGGGATTCGATCATCTGGTTGGCCGCTTGGACCCCCTTCCAAAGCTCACCCAAGGCCAAGTGAATCTGGCGGGCCGTCATCAACTCGTCCCATTTGCGAAGGGAGGAGAGAACTGTGGCACGAAAAGCGGCGGAAACCGCGTCGGGCTTGGTAACGGTGGGGATCTTGCCATCCCGATACCTCCCCACCATCGAACCAGCCCTCTGTAAAAGATTTCCCAACTCGTGCGCCAGCTCCCCTTTTCGGCGGGCCGCCAGGGACTCCTCGTCAAAGTCCGCGTCATGACCGAGGGCCATCTCACGGAGAACGTAATAACGGAAGGAGTCGGCCCCGTAATGTGCCGCGAGCAACTCCGGATCAACAACGTTGCCCGTTGATTTGCTGAGCTTCTCGCTCTTTCGCGTCCAGAATCCGTGGACCAAAAGCTGCTCAAAAACCGGCAAACCCAGCGCCCTCAGCATACAGGGCCAATAAATTCCATGGGCCGGCACGAGAATGTCTTTACCGATGACATGCACCGCGGGCTGCCAGTCCTCCATCTTTCCTTGGCCCGAGCCCGCCCCGGTCACGTAGTTCAGCAAGGCATCAAACCAAACGTAGGTCACCTGGTTTTCATCAAACGGCAGGGGAATTCCCCAGGCCAGGCGGGTTTTGGGTCTCGAGATGCATAGGTCCGGGAGAGGTTTTTCCAAAGCCCCCAAAACCTCCTTGGCTCTGAAGTCGGGAAAAATCAGATTGGGGTTCCTGGTGAGAAGCTCCCGGAGCCAATCCTGGTGCTTCGATAACTTGAAAAAGTAGTTTTCCTCGGTCAGCTCAACCACTTCCCCATATATCACGGGCCAGGATCCGTCGGCTTGTCGTTCCTTCTCGGTGAGAAACTGCTCGGCCCGGATGCTGTAAAACCCCTTGAATGTGCCCCGTACGATATCGCCTTGCGCGTGAAGCTGGTTCAGGGCCGACTGAACCACCTGCCGATGACGGGTCTGGGTCGTCCTCAGGTAATCGTCCGGCTCCACTTTGAGAATGTCCCAAAGTCGGAGGAATTCGGCGCTGATACCGTCGACAAAATGCTGGGGGCTTTGTCCGGTCTTGGCCGCACTCTGTTGCACCTTCTGCCCATGCTCATCCAATCCGCTGAGGAAACGGACCCGGACCCCTTGGCGTCGCGCAAACCGGGCCAAGGTGTCGGTCAACACCTTCTCGTAGGCGTGGCCGAGATGAGGTTTGGCGTTTGCGTAGTCGATCGCCGTGGTGATGTAGAGGGACTTCAAGTCATCTTTCCTAGCACCGTGCGGGATACAAATCGATGCCAAGGTGGGTCCTCCAACCACCGGCTAGAACCGGAGGTCTAGAGGAGATCCTGTGCATCCACGTCGATGGATACTTTCATGTTGCCAGGCCACTTCGGGGCCAAAATCTCCCGTTTCAAGTCCCGCATCACCGGCACAACTTTCTCCACGAGGAGAAAAATATGATACCTGTATTTTCCCTCGACGCGGGCGATGGGAGCCGGGGCGGGTTCCGGAACCTCCGTTTTGCCCTTCCAAATTTCCCTAAGGCGGTTGGCCACATGAACGATGGAGGCCCTCGTCTGGGCATCGCTCCCCCCCGAAAAGGAGATCAGGATGACCCGTCGGAAGGGAGGGTAACCATGGGCCCGACGATACTCCAGTTCCTGCTCGCGAAAACCATCCACGTCATGATGCCGGGCAAACTGGATTGCAGGGTGGAAAGGCGTGTAGGTCTGGATAAACACCTCACCCGGAACTTCCCCGCGGCCTGCCCTGCCCGCCACTTGCACCAATAGCTGAAAAACCCGCTCGGAAGAGCGGAAGTCCGGCAGGTTCAGCGCGGAATCGATTCCGACCACCCCCACGCAGGTCACCTTGGGAAAATGCAGTCCCTTGGCGATCATTTGGGTTCCCAGGAGGATGTCCGTCCGCCCCTCGCGGAAATCCTCCAAGGCTTTTCCGTGGGCTCCCCTTGCCTTCATGCTGTCGGAATCCATGCGGGTCCAGCGCACACCGGGAAGGCAATGGACCACCGCCTCTTCCAATCGTTCCGTGCCCGCCCCCGTGAATGAGAGAACCGGGGAGCCACATGCCGAACACCGGTTGGGCGCCACCTTTTCCGCGTCACAGAAGTGACAGCGTAACCGCCCCTCCCCTCTGTGGTAGGTCATGGGAACCGCACACCGCTCGCACTCCTCCACTTTTCCGCAATGCGGACATTGGACGCTGGGTGCATACCCGCGCCGGTTAAGCAGAACCAGGCTCTGCTCACCCTTTTTCAGGCGACTCCCCAGCGCGAGCTTCAGGGGGTCGGAGAGAAGGACCGGGCCACCGTTTTTCGGCTTGGCCTCTTTCCGCAGATCGACCACATGCACCTTGGGTAATTTGGCGCCATCCACCCGCCGGGTCAGTCGGACCCGCCGGTATCTTCCCCGATCGGCATTGTATCCGCTCTCCAGCGATGGGGTGGCGCTTCCAAGAATGACCGAGGCACCCTCCATCCGGCCACGCACGACCGCCAGATCCCGGGCGTGATATCGCGGGGCTTCTCCCTGTTTGTATCCGCCGTCATGTTCCTCATCCACCACCAGTAACCCAAGGTTTTCCAGAGGAGCAAAAAGGGCCGAGCGGGCACCTATCACCACCTTGGCCCGTCCCTCGCGGATCTCATGCCATGACTCCCGTCTCTCCGCCACCGTTTGTCCGCTATGCAGAACGCATAGGCGGACGCGCCGTCCGGCCAGCCGGCCGCGGAACCTCGCCACCGTTTGCGGGGTTAGGGAAATTTCCGGCACCAGCACAATCGCGTTGCGCCCCTCCTGGAGGACCGCATCCAGTGCCTGAAGGTAAACCTCCGTCTTGCCGCTTCCGGTCACCCCCTCAAGCAGGATGGGCCGCCCCCCCTGATCGCTTTTCCTTTCCTCATTCCATTCAGCCAGAGCCTGAATTTGCTCCTCCCCAAGGGCGGGCCGATGGGATGCATCCGCCCAACCCTCCTCCGCTTTTTCTTCCGCCGGGACAAAACGTTTTTGCAACCTTTCCGCCAACCCGCGATCCACCAGAGCCCGCCATACAGCGGTTCCCAACCCCGTTTCCTTGACCAACCGGGTCAACCATCCCCCTCCTTGGAGACAGAGGTGATCCCATGCTTTTTTCTGAGATTTCGCCCCCTTCAGGGCCTTTTCTGCGAGAACAGACCGCTCGCGGACCGGCTCAATCCACCAAGCCATCTTTCCCCCGCCCTCATGGGACCGGACCGGTCCCGGTAAAATCGTCCGCAAGGCAGCCCCCAGATCACAGGCGTAATAATCGGCCATCCATCGAGCCAGCTTGCAGAGGCCGGGCGGAATCAGGGGCCTCTCACCGATGATTGCACCCACTTCGCGGACCTTCTCGACCTCGGGTTGGCCGGGAAATTCCACCGCGTAGGCCATGATGTCCCGCTTTCCCCATGGAACACGCAGTCGTTGCCCCAACTCCATCCTCCCCGCCAGGGATTCGGGGATCTCGTAATCAAACAGCTTGTCCAGGCCTAGCTCGGGGGCCACGCGGACATATCGGGGCGAGTTCACCCCTAGGCTCTGCTCCCTTTTTTTTTATCCGGCAAGTTTCACCCGCTTTCCCTCCGGTCATTCCTGCCTGTAGGATGCGAATTCATGTTATGGGCCCGTCCACGCATTCTGGCGGCCTTGGCGGTCATTTTGACCCCCTTGGCTCTGATCACGTTTTCCTGGCTGGGGGAAATCCACCGGTCCCGGGAACTTGAGCCGCTGATCGCAGAGGCAGCAGCCCGGCACGACCTCCCGGTTTCCCTGCTCCGGGCCGTGGTTTGGAGAGAAAGCGATTTCGATCCCCGCGCCGTGGGAACCTCCGGGGAGCGCGGACTGATGCAGGTCACTCCGGGAGCGGCACACGATTGGGCCCAGGCCACCCGGAACCGAACATTCCGGGAGACCGATCTTTTCGATCCGCGCACCAACCTGGCGGCCGGCAGTTGGTACCTTTCCCGGGCGATGAAACGGTGGACCAACGCCGACCGGCCGGAGGTTTTTGCCCTGGCGGAATACAATGCAGGCATCACGCATGCCCGCCGCTGGGCTAGAGAGAATGAAACCCTGAGCTCGTCCGATTTTCTGCAGACCGTCGATTTTCCGACCACCCGCGCTTATATTCGAGCCATCTTGAGGCGGAGGGAACTTTACGCGTCCGGAAAGAATCCGGGCCCGTGGGAACTGGTTGATCGACGGTTGGCCATGCAAAGGGAACGTTGGAACAAGAAAACGCGCTAAACCAGCACCACCCCGACTCCCAGGCTTGATCCTCGGCCGAACTCCGCCGCACTCATGCGCTTCCTGCCTTCCAATTGCACCTCCCGTAAAAGCACTCCGCCTTTTTTTGCGGCCACCAGGATTCCGTGCGTGTTTACCTCCACCACCTCCCCTGGTTTACCCCTGGCTCTGCGTGACAGGATGACCGAAAAGATCTTGAGCATCCGTTGGTCCGTCCCATCAGGAATCCAGGCGTAGGCTCCGGGCCATGGTTGCATTGCGCGAATGTGGGCCTCGATCTCATCCGGATTCCTATCCCAGTTGATTTTGCCGTCCTCTTTGTTCATGCGGGGCGCAAGGGAAGACTCGGAGGAATTTTGACGGGTTCGCTTTAACCTGCCTTTTTCAGCTTTTTCCAGCAGATCCAGCAAAAGAGGCGCGGCCTTCTGGGCCAACCGGTCATGCAGAATGCCGGTGGTTTCCGCGGGGCGGATCCGTGTCGCCACCCGGTCCAGAATGTCGCCGGTGTCCAAGCCTTCGTTCATTTGCATGATGGTAACGCCTGTGCGCTTTTGCCGGTCACGGATGGCCGCCGCAATCGGGGAAGCCCCGCGGTACTTGGGCAAAAGCGAGGCATGAACATTCCAGCACCCTTTTTCCGGAAGTTCCAAAAGCGGCTTCCTCAGGATCTGGCCGTAGGCCACAACCACCATGAGATCCGGTTTCTGGTAGCGGATTTGGCTCATCGACGCGGGTGCGTTGATATCCTCGGGTTGAAAGACCTGCAGTTGATGGCGAAGGGCGCACTCCTTGATGGGGGAGGCCAGCAGTTTTTGCTGCCGCCCGGCCGGACGATCAGGCTGCGTCAGGACGGAAAGGACGAAATGCCGGTCGGAAGCCACCAAGGCCTCGAGGCATGGAACCCCGAATTCCCCGGTGCCGGCAAAAACAATCCGCACGCGTCTAGACGCCAGCTCCGGCCAGTTTTCGCTGGGTTTTTTCCAGCTTGGACGGTTTGACCTGGATGAGAATGTCCCGGGTCACTTCAAAGGGGAACTGCTCGGCATCGATGACCTTGACCTTCTTGCTGCCGTAATACTCCAGAACGGGTTTTGTCTCGGTCTCGTAGGTTTTTAGACGGTCCTGAATCACCTTGTCGCTGGCGTCGTCCAACCGGTTGTCACGGAGAGCCCGCCTTTTCAGGCGTTCCGCCAGTTTGGCGCGGTCATGGCAAACCAGATGAAAAAGGGCGTCAACCTGCAGGTCGGATTCGAGCAGTTTGGCCTGCGAGGCGTTTCTCGGGATTCCATCCAAAACCAGATGGTCGATTTCCGGCTTAAACTTTCCCAAGGTCACCAGATTGGACATGTGCTGCCGCCATAAGTCCACGGTGACGTCATCAGGGACCAGTTTGCCCGCACTGGAGTACTTCAAAAAGGCCTGTCCCACGTTGGTCCGAAGATCCATACCCCGAAAGACATCTCCGCACGAGAGGTGACAGAAACCCGGGATGGTACCCAAAATTTTACCCTGGGTTCCCTTACCCGAACCTGGGGCCCCGAAAAGAAGAATGGCTCTCCAACGCATGGATATAGTCCTACACGCTCCCCTCCCCGGCTTGCAACCCGTCAAATCATGACAAACGGTCTTGGAACTTCTTTTTACCGATTAAGAGGCGGAGGCTGTTGAGTACCACCACCACGGTGCTTCCCTCGTGCCCCGCCACCCCGGCGGTGAGCGGAATGGCCGCTCCCAAGGCAGCCAGCACCAGAACTGCGATGGTCCCCAAGGAAATAAAGAGATTCTGGGTGATGATTCTTCTGGTTCTGCGACTCAAATCAAAAGCCTCGGCAAAACTCTCCAACCGATCCCGCATCAGAATGATGTCCGACTCCGCCAATGCCGCCCCCGTACCCCTGGCTCCCATGGCCACACCGATTTCCGCCGCCGCCAGGCTTGGGGCGTCATTCACCCCATCGCCCACCATCGCCACTTTTTCCCCCTGGGCCGACCACTCCCGGATGGCCGCCACTTTGTCGCCCGGGTGCAATCCAAAACGAAAATCCCTCAGCCCGACCTCTTCTGCCACATGACGGGCGGCCGCTTCCCGGTCCCCGGTCAGCATTGTGACCTTAAGCCCCTGCCGCTCCAGCCAATGCAACAAGGGGGCACTACTTTTACGGATCTCATCCGCCAGCAAAAAGCGGCCTCGAACCTTCCCGGCCTCATAAAAAACCTCCGTCACCCCCGGCGGGGGAGCAGGGATCTCACGGGTCCAACCTGTGTCCTGAAGAAAAGTTCTCCTGCCCAGTCGGCATTCCACCCCCCGCGAGGTCTTGCCTCTGACCCCTCCCCCCGTCGCGGAGGAAAACTCCGCAAGGGCCTCACCCTGGATTCCTCTTCGCTTCGCTTCCCGCACAATGGCCAGCGAAACGGGATGCAAGGACTCCGTGGCCAAGGCGACCGCGCCCTGCAACAAATCCTGCTCGCTGCAGCTCCTCTGGGTCTCCAAACCCAAGACCTTCATTTCACCGGTGGTCAGGGTTCCCGTTTTGTCCAAAGCCACACGCCGGATTCCACCCAGCCTTTCCATCGGGCTTCCCCCTCGAAAAAGAATCCCACGCCTGGCCCCGGCGGCGATTCCTGCCAAAATGGCGGAAGGGATGGAGAGAACCAGTGCGCAAGGTGAGGCAACCACCAGCAGGGTCATGGTCTGGTAAAAAGCACGGTTGATGCAGGATCTCTGCCATCCTCCCATTCCCCACCAGACAAAAAACATCGTCAGGCTCAACCCGAGGATGACTTGGGTATAGCGGGTGCCGAATCGGTCGGTGAACCTCTGGGCCGGAGCCTTCTGTTCCTGGGCCTCGCGGATCAGGCGGAGCACGCCCTCCAGAGCGCTCTCCTTGGCTTTCCGCAGTACTTTCAGGTCAACCCGGCCCCACAGGTTTAACGTTCCGGCCAGCACCATGGAGCCGATCTCCTTGTCCACCGCCACCGACTCGCCGGTCAGGCTGGATTCGTCGGCGCTTGTCCGACCCTCGATCACCTCCGCATCCACCGGAAATCCGTCCCCGGGCTTGACCCGCACGATCATTCCGGGATCGAGTTGGTCAACGGGCACCTCTTTTTCCTGGCCATCGGGCATGACCCGGATGGCCTCCCTCGGAGCCGTCTTAAACAATCCGGCTAGCTCTCTTTCCGTACGGTAGGCCGCCAACTCCTCCAACGCCCCGCTCAACGAAAAGAGAAATAGAAGTAAGGCTCCCTCCTCCAGGTGTCCGACCGCCGCCGCACCGGCCGCCACGGCCAACATCAGGAAATGGATGTCCAAAACCCCGCCACGAATCTTGTGCCACACCTCTTCCGCGGTTTTCCAACCACCCGCCAAATAGGCCACTAGGAAAGCGAGGTTGCCCACCCATCCCCCCATCCTCCACCCAAGCAAGCCGCTCAGACCGCAGGCCAATGCCAATGCTAAGGGTACTTTCCACTTCTTGCCGGCTCCGACCACCGAGGGGAGTTGCCGAACCTCAAGTTTCACCCCACTCAACATCCTCCAAAGCCAGAATTTGGGGGCCGTGGGACAGCTTTCCCTCTCCAATACAATCTTTTCCCCATCCCTGCGTATCATTACCCCCTCATGCCACTCCCCGTCCAAAAGCCTCCCGCAGGTGTCGCAACGTGGCGATTTGGCGTCCCAGCGACACACGCTGGCTCCTTGCAGGGATTGCACGGCCTGGGCCACCTCCACCCCGGCCCTTTCTCCCACCACCTTGCCGGCCGTTGCGTATTCCAACCGCCCCTCGTGAAAGGACACGGAAACCGCACGCAAATCACCCGAGGAACCCAGGACGTGGGCCAGGGCGTCCAAGCCACAGTTCTTTATGCAAATCTGATGCACGGGGGTAGCGTAACCCCAACAACTCATTCACCGCCAACTTTCCCTGCCCCCTTGCCAATCCCCTCTCGTCAATTACGATTCATGGGTGCCTGCCGCAGTGCCCAACGCCAGAACTTCCGTCAAGGAAACCTCGTCCAAGGATGCGAATGCCGACGGGGATCTTTCTTTTTTGCCACGCCACCTTGGTCCCGACGAAAAGACCCGCAAGGAAATGCTACAAACCCTTGGACTCGAAAGCCTAGAGGAGCTCGTTGAAAAAGCCGTTCCCGAAGGACTCTTGGCAAAACACCCACCCAAACTTCCCCCAGCCAGATCGGAGGCCCGGGCCCTTTCCGATTTACAAAGGATTTTTTCCCAAAATCAACCCGTGCGATCCCTCATTGGCTTGGGTTACCACGGAACCATCACACCCCATGTAATCCGGCGCAATATACTGGAGGACCCAGGTTGGTACTCTGCCTACACCCCGTACCAGCCGGAGATTTCCCAGGGTCGACTGGAAGCCCTGCTTAACTTCCAAACCATGATCATCGAACTCACCGGACTGGAGATCGCCAATGCCTCCCTTCTCGACGAAGGCACGGCCGCGGCGGAGGCCGCGTCCCTGGCCCACAACGCCGCACAGGGCGGTTCCCGCAACACCCTATGGCTTTCCCCCGGACTTCACCCGACCACCCGTGCCGTGGTGATCACCCGGGCGGCGGCCTTGGGATGGAAAATTATCTCCTCAGAGAGTTTTCCAGAATCCGAATCCACTCATCTCTTCGCCGCCATTCTGGCCTATCCGGAGAGTGACGGACTGCTCGCAGATCCCCGCCCGTCGATTCAGAAGATTCAATCTGCCGGGGCACTCTCAATTCTTGTGGCCGACCCCATGGCCCTTCTCCTTTTCACCCCGCCTGGGGAACTGGGCGCCGATATTGCGGTGGGAAGCACCCAGCGCTTCGGTATCCCCATGGGCTTTGGTGGACCCCACGCAGCCTACCTGGCCACCCGCCTTGCCTATCAAAGGCTTCTCCCAGGGCGCTTGGTCGGCGTCTCCAAGGACACTTCCGGGCGAACGGCCTATCGCCTCTCCCTGCAAACCCGCGAACAGCACATCCGTCGGGATCGTGCCACCAGCAACATCTGCACTGCCCAGGCCCTCCTGGCTTCTATGGCGTCGATGTATGCCATTCACCACGGCCCGGCAGGACTTCGTGCCATCGCCTTGCGGATTCACGGCCATGCCAGGCGTCTGGCCAAAGAACTGGAAAAACTCGGCCTCACTATCCTGCACCCGTCTTATTTCGACACCCTCCGGATCCGGGGGACTCCATCCGCGCTGGCCACCACCATCAAAGCCGCACGAGCAGCCCACTATAACTTCCGGATTTTTTCACCAACAGAAATTGGAATCACACTGGACGAACTGACCGATGACGGGGAAATCGACCGTTTGGTTGGTTTTTTTGGAGGCAAGGGCTCAGGCCCAAGTTCCCCAACCCCCGAGCTTGCGGTCTCCGTCGCCCGCCGAGGCCCAGCCCTGCGGCATCCTGTTTTCTCCTTGCATGGAAATGAGAACGAGATTCTGAGATATATCCGATCCTTGTCTCATAAGGATCTCACCCCGGCCCAGTCCATGGTCTCGCTGGGATCCTGCACCATGAAGCTGAACGCCGCCTCCGAACTTGCTCCCCTGGGCTGGGCCTCGGTCACGGACCCCCATCCCTTCGCCCCGGAGGATCAGAATTCCGGTTATCGAACAATGATTCACGATCTTGAGAGATGGCTGGGCGAGATTATCGGTTTACCTGCCGTCTCCCTGCAGCCCAATGCCGGCTCACAAGGCGAATATGCCGGTCTTCTGGCCATCCGTGCTTGGCAGCACGCCCGTGGCGAGATGGCACGGGATGTATGCCTGATCCCGGTGTCCGCGCACGGCACCAACCCCGCCAGTGCAGTTTTAGCCGGCTTTCGCGTGGTCCCGGTGAACTGTGACTCCAAAGGCAACGTCGATCACACGGACTTGGACGCCAAGCTGCGCGAACACGGTCCAAGGTTGGCCGCCGTAATGGTCACCTACCCATCCACCCACGGGGTTTTTGAGGCCGGCATCCGCGAACTCTGCCAGAAGGTCCATGCGTCAGGCGGACAGGTCTATATGGATGGGGCCAACCTTAACGCCTTGGTCGGAATCTGCCGCCCCGGGGAATTCGGGATCGATGCCTGTCATCTCAACCTCCATAAAACTTTTTGCATTCCCCATGGTGGAGGCGGACCTGGCGTGGGTCCGATCGCGGTGGCAGCCCACCTGGCTCCCTACCTTCCCTGCAATCCGGTCCAGCCCGTCGAACCCGGCCGGGTGGGAGCCGTTGCCTCCGCACCGTATGGAAGCGCCAGCATCCTTGTCATCCCGTGGATGTACCTGGCGATGGTCGGAACCCAAGGTCTCTCCCTTTGCACCCGGGTGGCCATTCTCAACGCCAACTATCTCGCTCAACGACTCTCCAAGCACTACCCGATCCTTTATCGGGGAGCCGGCGGTTGGGTCGCCCACGAGTTCATTGTCGATTTTCGGCCCTTCAAGGCCAGTGCCGGGATCGAGGTCGAGGACATTGCCAAACGGCTGATGGATTACGGGTTCCACGCACCGACGATGTCGTGGCCGGTCGCTGGCACCCTCATGATCGAGCCCACGGAATCGGAATCCCGGGAGGAGATGGACCGGTTTGCCGATGCCCTGATTTCCATCCGGCAGGAGATCGCGGAAATCGAGGCAGGACGCATGGATCGCATGAAAAACCCACTCAAAATGGCGCCTCATCCCGCGGCCGATGTTCTTTCGGATTCATGGAATCGGCCTTACTCCCGCGAAAAAGCCGCCTACCCGGCCCCGTGGACGAGGAAATGGAAATACTGGCCGCCCGTCTCACGCATTGATTCGGTCCATGGCGACCGGAATCTTGTCTGCTCCTGCCCCTCGGTCTCCGAGTTGGCAAATTGATCCCCCCCTTCCTCGTCCTCCCCAATTGGAGGGAATCGTGTCTGCCTGTCAGCTCTTCGTCGATACAGTATCGATCCCCGTATATTTCGCCGACTGCTCCTCCGCATGGTAGGAACTCCGAACCAGCGGTCCGCTTTCACAAACCCCGAACCCAAGCGAGAGGGCTCTCTCTTTCCATCGGGCAAACTCTTCCGGGGTGACCCATCGGTCGACCGGCAGGTGCTTGGGAGTCGGCCGCAGATACTGACCCAAGGTCAGGATATCCACCTTTTCATCCGCCAAATCTCTCAACGTTTCCTCGATTTCCTCCTCTTTTTCCCCGATCCCCAACATGAGTCCCGTCTTGGTGACAAACCCCCTGGCTTTGGCCCGGCTCAGCACTTCGAGGCTGCGGTCATATTGGGCCTGGACCCGCACGGGCTTTTGTAGCCTGCAGACCGTCTCCATGTTGTGGTTCAGGATGTCCGGCGCTGAATCCAACACCGTGTTCAGGCTTTCCTCCCGTCCCCTGAAATCAGGGATGAGCACCTCGATATGGGTTTCCGGGTTCACATTCCGGACTGCCCGGACAGTACGTGCCCATATCTCGGCGCCCCCATCCGGTAAATCATCTCGGGCTACCGATGTGATGACCGCGTGTTGAAGTCCCATGATTCGGACAGCATCCGCCACGCGGGCCGGTTCCCCCCAATCCACCGCGCCGGGCTTGCCAGTGGCAATTGCACAAAAGCGGCAACTCCGCGTGCAGGTTTCACCCAGAATCATGATCGTGGCGGTCCCGCGACTCCAACATTCGCCCAAATTCGGGCAATGGGCACTCTCACAAACCGTGTGCAACTGATTGCCTTGCACAAGATTGCGAACTTTTAAATAGCCAGGGCCACCGGGAATCTTGGCTCGCAACCATGGTGGCTTTCTCTCCATAACTCAAAACTAGCAAAAAAAAGCAACCCACGCACCAAGATCATCCCCCAGAGCATTTCTTATTCACCCTTGTTCACCAACCATTTTCCCATGACAGGGTGAGGGATTGGTACCACAACGCTTTCCATTGATTCTCTACGAACATGCTCAGTCGATTCTCCCATGTATTCCGAGGGCTTTTGCTGGCTGCTTTTTTACTGCAATGCGGCTCATATGGTCTGCAGGCCATGGATGATGAGACAGCGAAAACCATCGCGGATCTCAAGTCACAGGTCCAAACATTGATCGAAGAGGTCAAAAAACTAAAGAATCAGGAAAGTGGGGGTCCCTCAGTCTCCCGACTGCGCACACCTTCAGAGGAACCGGTCAAGCCCACCACCATCCGTCCGCACCCTATTGGTTATACTCCTTTTTTAACTCCCAAAATGTCTTCACCACCCCAAAAAGAACCCCTCCTTTCCCCGGAGGCCAAAGAACAACCCACCATGGAACAACCCGTCGAGGGAACCACGGAATTTGCACCCAGATCAGAACAGCAGCCCCGCATGGATCTTCCGATGGTCGACATCTCAGAGAAGGGCATGATTTTTCGATCGCAAGATAACCACCACCTGATTCGGCTGGGCGGATTGCTGCAACTCGACGATCGGCAGTTCGTCGATCCGGGAACCTCGGATATGTCCAAGTTTCTTGTCCGCCGGGCCCGACCCTATGCGTCCGGCTACTTTTACGATGACTGGGAATACCGGTTTGCACCGGAATTCGCGCTCTCCTCCCCTAACGCCACCACGTACTCCACAACCATTGCCGATGCCTTTATTAATTTTGATACCTTGGAGGAAATCCAGGTACAGGCTGGCAAATTCACCGTTCCATTGGGTCTGGAAATGCTGACTCCGGTGGCGTTTATTCCCTTCGCCGAACGCTCTCTCACCTCCAACCTTATCCCCAACCGGGATTTGGGCGTGATGGCACACGGGATTCTTTTCGACGAGAAATTGTCCTGGGCGGCTATGGTGGGATCGGGAGCTCGGAATGACACGGTGCAAAGCGGTTTGGACTACGGAACCGGTCCCGTGGGTTACTTTCGCTTGTTTTGTCAGCCTTTTCGCAACGAATCAGAAGTGCCAGAAGAGCTTCATGGCCTTCACTTCGGAGTCGGAGGCAGCATTGGCTGGCAGACGCAAAACCAGTCCATTAGTTCTTCCAACCTTTTCCAAAATTACAGCACGGACGGCGGCAACACCTTTCTGTCTTTCCCCAATGGCCTCGGAGTGCAGGGGGAAGTTTGGCGAATCAGCCCACAACTCTACTTTGAGAACGGCCCTATTTCAGTTTGGGGGGAATTCACCGCCGAACAGCAAGGGGTCGACACAGCTGGCATCTACGGTTCGTCCGGGGGGGGCTTTACCAATTACCAGACCACAGCTTGGGATGTGGAAGTGGATTGGGTCATCACCGGGGAACCCTGCTCACTTGGGGGAATTGTTCCTCAAAAGCCGCTCGATTTCTCCACCGGGGATATCGGAGCATGGGAGCTCGCCTTTCGTTACGATGGTTTGGCCGCCGGAGCCAACATGTTTCGACCGGTGGCTGAAGGCGGGATGGGTATCTCCCCGATAAGCAACGCGACCGGCGTCAACGGAGCTTCCGTCGCCCTCAACTGGTACCCCAATCGCATCATTCGGCTCGGGGTCACGTTCGAATACAACGCCTTCACCGGTGGAGGGGCACCCAACACGGTCGTGGAAAACAATGAGCTCGGCTTCATTACGCGACTACAACTGTTTTACTAAAGATCTCTTGTTTCGGTCGTTTCTCCCGCTTGAGTTTCTAAATGAAGCATGCCTTGAAATTGAATCTGGCCCTGATTTCATGGATTGCCGTTTCCCTTTCCCAAGCCGGGATTCCCGCAGGAAAAGCCCGTTCCACTTTGGAGGCAGGCAACCTGCGTTTTGTTGAGGGGAAAGCTTTGGCCCACTCTTGGCAAAAAGGCACGGTAGCCAAAACGGGTGCTCTCGGACAAACACCCGCAGTCGCCGTCCTGACCTGTGCTGACTCCCGCACCCCGCCTGAGTTGATTTTCGACATGGGGGTGGGTGACCTTTTTGTCTGCCGTAATGCGGGTGGTTTTGACACCCCGGAGGTCAATGCCACGTTCGAATACGGTGTGGCCGCCCTTGGGGTGCATACCATCCTTGTTCTGGGTCACTCGAAATGTGGCGCCATCACCGCCACCCTCGAGGGCAAGCCCGTTCCCGGAAATATTTCTCTCTTAACCAAATCCCTCCGACCCGGAATTGAAAAGATCCTTCAGGATCACACCGACCTGTCCAAGGAGGATCAACTGAACCACGCTGTCGAAGCTCTCGTTCGCTATCAGATGCTTGAACTCATCAAAAACAGTGAACTCCTGCGAAAAGCGACGGCCGATGGCAAACTGCAGGTCATCGGAGCCGTTTACGATGTGGAAACAGGCCGGGTTCGTTTCCTAGATTAACAGCTCTCCGCTCGTTTCCCCATCCCGATAAGGCTACCCTGGGGGGATGGTCTTGCCACTGAAACCCGAACTCCTTGCCCCAGCCGGTGACTGGGAATGCCTCAAGGCAGCCGTTACCGCAGGGGCCGATGCCGTCTACTTCGGCCTCCCTGCCTTCAATGCCCGTCTCCGCGCAGAGAATTTTACAGAGCCCGACCTACCGCTTGTTATGGAATACCTTCATGCCCGCGGTCGCCGCGGATATCTCACCCTCAATGTATTGATCTTCCCATCCGAACTAACCGAAGCCGAACGACTGCTTCGCTGGGCCGCAAAATCCAAGGTTGATGCCATCATCGTCCAAGACCTTGGCTTGGTGCGTTTGGCACGCGAAGTCTGTCCCGGAGTGGAAATCCATGCCTCCACCCAGATGACCCTCACCTCCCCCGAGGGTGTTGCCTTTGCCCGTCGCCAAGGTGCTTCCCTGGCCGTTCTGGCTCGTGAACTCTCTCTCCGCGAACTTGCCAAGTTCCCGTCTGCAACTGAATCCTCCGGCCTTCCCCTCGAGGTTTTCGTCCATGGAGCTCTCTGCGTGGCCTACTCCGGGCAGTGTCTGACCAGTGAAGTCTTCGGTCGTCGTAGTGCGAACCGAGGGGAGTGCGCCCAAGCTTGCCGCCTCCCCTATCGTTTGGAGGTTGATGGAAAAACCAAAGATCTCGGCGATCGAGCCTACCTTTTATCCCCTCAAGATCTCGCCGGGGTGGATGAAATCCCTGAGCTGGTCAAATTGGGTCTTCATTCTTTCAAGATCGAGGGTCGACTCAAATCCACCGACTACATCACGGCGGTCACCTCGGTCTACCGAAAGGCCATCGATCGCGCTTTAGCCAACCAACCTGCCCCGGCCTCCAAAGAGGATCAATACCGACTCGAAATGACATTCAGTCGAGGCCTTTTCTCCGGTTGGTTTCATGGCGTGGACCATCAACAGCTCGTCCATGCTCGGTTTGGAAAAAAACGCGGTCCCCTGGCAGGACGAATCATCCGCACCGGCCCAGACTGGATCGAACTGGATCAAATACGGACGCCCCTTCATCCCGGCGATGGAGTGGTCATTGATCGCGGTGCCGACACCGAGAAAGAACCGGGCGGGTTTCTTTTTGGCGTGAAGGGGAATCGACTCCTCTTCCGGCATGGTTCCCTACCTGCCAACACCGCCCGGGTGGGGGACCGCGTCTGGAAAACCAAGGATCCCCAGCTGGAGAGACAGCTGAAGACCGAAAGATCCAAGGAAGCCTCAATCCAAACCACTCCGCTACATCTTAAAGTTTCCGGTCAGCCGGATAGACCGCTCTATATCCATGCGACAGCATGGGATCAGGAAGCACTTCTCACTTCCGTCACGCCCCTGACTACGGCCAGGAACCGGCCTCTGACCCCTGAATCCCTCCGGGATCAGTTTGGTCGACTGGGCGGGACAGTGTTTCACCTGGGCGACCTGGTTGTCGATCTTCCCCAGCCTGTGATTCTGGCTGTCTCAGAACTCAATCGCCTTCGGCGAGAACTCGTCACCCGCCTTACCCCCACAGCTGAGTTCCCCCGCATACCCAGTACCCCGAACCCCTCCCAAGAAAAGACCCTCCCGAACCTCCTTGCCCCAATATCCGCTCGTGCCAAAAGAAGAAAATCAACGGAACCGATCCAGGTCTCCGTCCTATGCCGCAATCCCGCCCAAGTTGAAGCCCTTCTATCGGAACCACCCGAACTTCTCTACCTCGACTTTGAGGATCTCCGCCGTTTTACCCCAACGGTTGAAATTATTCGGAAGCAGTCCAAGACCCCCGTCTATCTTGCCACTCCCCGAATCCAAAAAGCGGGAGAGACCGGATTTTTCCGACTGATCGAAAATGCCCGACCGGACGGTGTCCTTGTCCGAAACCTGGGAGCTCTCGACTACTTCCGTTCCGCCAAACTCCCCATGATTGGTGACTTCTCCTTGAACGTGGCCAATCCCCTCTCCGCCGACCTATTCAAATTCGAAGGACTCCAATGGCTGACACCCAGCTACGACCTCGACATCGGGCAGATTATGGAGTTGCTCCGCATGGCCCCTCCTGAATGGTTTGAGCTCACCCTCCACCAACACATTCCCATGTTTCATATGGAGCACTGTGTCTTCGCCGCCTTTCTGTCCCAGGGCAAAGATCATCTCACCTGCGGTCGCCCCTGCGATCACCATCGGATCGCGGTCCGTGACCGTGTGGGCGAGGCACACCCCGTCCGCGCTGATGTGGGTTGCCGAAATACCGTATTTAACGCCCGGCCCCAGTCAGGAATTTCCCATCTGCCTAACCTGCTGGATGCGGGACTTCGAAGATTCCGGATTGAACTTCTCGATGAAACGCCGGAGGAATCAATAGGCCTGCTACATGCGTACCGGGAGGCCATCGCGGGTCGCTCCGATCCCCGCCGCCTGGCCAAAGCCCTCGGCGCACGGGATCAGTTGGGAGTCCTGTCCTCTCGCTGAAATTCGTAAACGCTCATCTCAAGGCAAACGAATAAGGCTGAGGGAGATTTTAAGGTGCGGATCCTACTGCCCCTGCCCCCGGCTGAAGCCCGGCTTGCCGTCAAAATTGTAGAGATTTTCTACCTTCACCCATTCAACTCCCGCTTGCCTCACCCGGTTCAGAAGTCGCTCCAAAACCTCATGGGCAATGTAACCCGGCTTTTCCTCCGGCAACTGAAAGCGACAGCGGGTTTCATCCACTGTAAAGGTCTCCGCCATCCCCCCCGGCCAAACTTTCATTCCTCGGTTGGATAACATCTCCAGCTTCAATCCGTCGGTGGCCATGGGTTGAAGCTTGGCGGCCAATTGATCCATCGTGCCATGGGGCCAGAACACAAAGACATCGGCTCCCACCAGCTCCCGTTTGGAGGTGTCACGCTTGTAGGGAGGCCTTGTGGTCAGCGGGCGGCTGGGAGCCTTGGAATAATCTACCGGCTTCAGTTTGGCAGGTTTCTGCCCGATCCGGGCCACCACCGCGGCGGCAAATTCCTTGGTGCCCACTTTCTGTTTCGAAACGCCCTCGCGGAAAATGTCATAGGTGTGAACCCCGTCTTCGATCGTCTTAAGCCAAGCATTGTGGACGTTTTCCGCCACATCCGCCTGGCCGATGTGAACCAACATCTGCACGGCACCCAAGAACAATCCCGAAGGATTTGCCAGATTCTGCCCCGCGCGGCGCGGTGCGGACCCGTGGATCGCCTCAAACATCGCACAACCATCCCCGATGTTGGCCGAGCCGGCCAAACCCACCGACCCGGCGATCTGCGCCGCCACATCGGACAGGATGTCCCCATAAAGATTGGGCATGACGATGACATCAAAGACCTCGGGCGTGTCGGCCAATTTGGCCGCGCCGATATCGACGATCCAATGCTCTTTCTCAATATCGGCATACTCCGCCCCGATCTCATCAAACACCTTATGGAAGAGACCGTCCGTCATCTTCATGATGTTGTCCTTGGTGAAGCAGGTCACTTTTTTGCGGCCGTAGGCCCGGGCGTACTCAAAGGCATAGCGGACGATCTTTTCGCATCCCGGCCGTGAAATCAGCTTGAGGCACTGGGTCACGTCATACGTCCGGCGGTGTTCGATCCCGGAATAGGTGTCCTCCTCGTTTTCACGGACAATCACCACATCCATCTTGGGGTGCTTGGTCCGGATAAAAGGATCGTAGCTTAAACAAGGGCGGATGTTGGCATAGAGGCCGAAAGCCTTCCGGGTGGTCACGTTCAGCGACTTGAATCCACCGCCCTGGGGAGTGGTGATCGGGGCCTTGAGGAAAACCTTGGTCCGGCGCAAAGACTCCCAGGCCGAAGGTTCGATACCTGCCGGATTTCCCCTCAGATAAACCTTCTCCCCGATCTCAATCTCCTCGATGTCCAACCGGGCGCCTCCCCCCTTCAAAATAGCCAATGTGGCTTCCATAATTTCCGGGCCAATACCGTCTCCGCGGGCAACCGTCACAGGGGTGTTTCTTGACATAAGCCGTAAAGGATTGCGGTTCAGCATCCCCCCGTCAACGCCTAACCCCCGCTTGAGCCATCCCCAAAGGAAAAGTAACCTCTCGCTATGCGGTGGTTTACACTACTCCTTGCCTTGTGCTCCATGGGTTTGCCCCTTCAGGCCCATGACGTGGTTTTGATTTCCGGTGGTCCGGCCCTTCGCTCCTTTGAGAAGTTTAAGAAGGCCTCCCACGACAAGTACTGGGGCAACTTCATCGACTCCGCATTGACCCGTGCCGCCGAACTGAAAAAAGAACAACCCCGAGAGGACCAGATCGTCTGGCTTGTTTTTCGGCCCAGCTACACCAGTCGGTCCTCGGAGGACCAGCAGGACTACCTTAAAATCATCGAGGAACGCGGAGCTATGGTCGGCCTCACGCCGATCTACTTCGACAACAAGGACCAGCTCTTCACCCTCCTGCGGCGGGACGGATCCAGGGATAAACCAAAAATCTCCCGACTCGAGTATTTCGGACACTCCAACAAAAAGTGCTGGATGTTCGACTATAGCAACCGTGTCGATGGTGGGGCGCTGGAACCCCTCGTTGTCCACGTCGACGATCTCGAAAAGATTTCCGGGTCGAGCTTCACCCCCAAAGCCGAATGCGTCAGTTATGGTTGTCATTCGGGCGAGGAATTTTCCCAGCGCTGGAGAATGGTGGTCGGACGCCCCATGGTGGGGGCGGTCGGTAAAACCGACTACAGCGACGGCGGCATGCCCAAACTTTCCAACGGAAAAGAGGGATCATGGGTCTATTGATTCCCATTGTCCTTGTTTTAATCTCCCCTTCCCTGGGATGGGCTCCGCCGCTTCCCTTGCGCACCTCACCGACCACCAGCCAGACAGAGACCCCTCCACCCGCCTCGGAAGAAGAACCCATTACGGCTACCGATGAGGAAATCCGCAAACCCCTGGAAGAAAAAGTGGCTCGAGCCACTCTCCCTGCGGCCCATACTCCGGCCAAACATGGCGAGACCGATGGGGAATCTTGGGTCGCCCAACGGACGATGGTGGAAGATTACTGCGGATGGGGGTGGATCAAAAAAGAAAAGGAATCCTGGCGGCAGGCCCGATGGATCGCCCTGGAGGGAACCCGGGAAGTCTGTCCGCTCCCCCACACCTATCTGCCCCGACCTGAAGACGACAAGAATTACCAATACAGGTTCTATGGCTCCTTTGCCCCCTACCGTGCATATGAACCTCAAGCCGATGTTTGGGTCGATGTATTCATCCTCAAGGGGTTTATGAGCCTGGGCCCGGCCAAGGAGGAGATACGCCGTAGCCCGCCAGCCCAGGCCAGCTCTGGTGTCAATCGCTTCGCCGAGAGGGGCGCCAACGTCAGGTAGCCTTGACCTCGGTCGACCTCTCGGGCATCCTTACCACATGCGCGAACAGATTATCTTGGAATGCACGGAAGCTCGGGCAGAGGGCAAACCCCCATCCCGCTACTTCGGCACCAAAAATAAAAAGCTCCAAAAAGACCGGATTGAGCTGAAAAAGTTCAATCCCTTCCTCAAGCGCTACACCGTCCACCGCGAGAAAAAATAATTTCCGTTCAGGGCTTTAAGGTGGCCCCAACTTCATCTCCACAGGAACCAGGACTGCGTCCTGCATTCCGTGGATCAGTTTTTTGTCCGTGGGACATAACGTGGCTAAGGCGCCCTTCATCTCCACTCGATCCCCCGTGACGAGATAGTACGGACAAAGCCTCAACCGCCATTTCCCCTCCTCCACCTCCCCTTGCTCTTCATTCCAAACCGGGTGAACCACCGAAGCAGGGTGAGCAAATCTTTGCAAAAGATTCGGTTGTTGAGCCCACTCGCGCAATGCGCGTCGCAACTCCTCAACCCACCGTTCCTTGGGATGATCACTTCCGATCAAAACCCCCCGGGATCCCCAAGCGCGAGGGGAGAAACCACTGGTCTTAATGACCAAATCCCTGGCCCTCTGACTAAATCCCTCAAGCTCGCTCCAGGATTGGATTCCCAACTCGGGCAGGACTCCCTCGGGCGGTAGCTCCATCGGTCGCAACGGCCAAGCCCTTGGAACCAATGCTCTCAGTTCTTTAAAGAACCCTTCGCCGAGTTCTTTTTTCCACCACTCTTCCAGTGGTTTGATCCAAAAGATGGCCCACCACAACTTCTCTTCGAGATAGGCCTTGGGGGGCGCCTCCATCTTCACCCGCGAACTCCAACTGGAGCGAATTTCCCCAAGATTCATCCAGTCAAACATCTCAAAGAAGCGGAAGACTTTCTTTTCCCCTAGACGATGGCCTTCCGCGGTTTTTACCCGACCCGATCCCAGCAACCACTCCCACTCCGGGCGATACTCCGACGCCTCCTGCGAGACCAGCACTTCCCCGGATTCACCCAGCACCTCGGTTACCATCCCCCTCATCCCGGTCTTTCCACCCACAACATCATACCCCAATCCTGAGTACTGCTCTTGGAGCCAAGCCGATAATCCAATACCCCCAGGGACTGAATCAATCTCTGTCAGGGCCCAGCCTTCGTTTGTACGAATCAAATCCGGCCGTAGCACCCTGGGAGTCGCCCCACGCTGCTCACGGCCCAAGCGAACCACCTCCTCCGGCTTTCCCCCGTCGAGCCATTCCGAAATCCAGCCCGGTCCTTCCCCTTTGAAGCTGGCGCGATACATGCGGTCGGCAGCTTGCAGAAAGGAATGGAGACGCCTACCCAACCCATCCAAAAAACGCAGATCTTCGCCCCCGAGGACCAAGGGACGATCCGACCAACGCCAGCTTTTCCCCTGAAAGAGTCCCCCCGAGGGTAGATTCCTGGTGAGACTATCAACCCAATCCGAACTCTTCATTTCGCAGGATTCTTGGCCAAGTGGTGGGCCAGGCGAATCGCGGCGATAAGACTGTCCGGTTTGGCCGATCCACGACCGGCGATGGAGAAAGCCGTTCCATGGTCCGGCGCACACCTCACCACGGGTAGACCGACAGTCACATTCACGGTGGATTCAAAGTCCAGAAGTTTGGCCGGGATCAGACCTTGATCATGATAAAGTGCAACAACTCCATCGAATTCCCCTCGATAGGCCCGCCAGAAAACCGTGTCGGGGGATTCCGGTCCCGAGATGCGTAGCTTCGTTCTCTTCCTCAACTCCCTCACCGCCGGCATTACGATTTTCCTCTCCTCAAGGCCAAAAGCCCCGTTCTCCCCCGCATGCGGGTTCAGGCCACAAACGGCAATTCTGGGTTTTTTACATCCCATCCGCTTCAGCACACCGACCAAATGGACGCCGGAGCGAATGATATCTTTTTGATTCAGCCTTAGGACCGCCTGTCGCAACGAAAGATGGGTGCTAACCAAGGCCACCCGCAAACGGGGACCGATCATCATCATCGTGACCTCGTCCGCTTTCTTGCCGAAGGCTTTCGCATAGAACTCCGTCTGCCCAGGAAATGGGAAGCCGACACGGCGCAGCCATTCCTTGGATACCGGACCATTCACCACCGCTGCCCACTGCTTCTGCTTGAGAAACCGGACGCTTTCCAGCAGGGATGTTTTTGCCGCGCGGGAACCGTCCAAAGTCGGTCTCCCGGGCCGAACCTTTCCTGTATTTCCGATGACCTCAACGGGAATAGAACCCGCTAGAACGCGAAGCGCCTTTCGAACAAGTTCCGGTCCCACACCGGCGGGCTCACCCCTGGTGACCCCTACAACCAACGGACCTCTTTTCACAAAAACTTCTCGATGTAGGCGTCTCTTTTCAGCCGATCGATCCACTCCCTCTGCACTTTTTCACTCTCGGCCGCTTGTAGGGTGTTTTCGATTTGATCTCGGACACCGCGATCAAGAGGTATGACCGCCGCTTTACTCACCTCCTCCACGTGAAGGATATAATAAGCCGGTTTTCCATCTGCGGTTGGTAATGAGATCAAACCACTGGATTGACCGGGCCTTAGGTTGAACGCCACCTCCGCTAGAGCCGGGTGCAGTCCCGCACGTTCCTCCCATCCATTACTACCTCTTTGTCCGCCATTGGACGGATTATAATTCGAATATTTTTTCGCCAAGTCGGCGAAATCTGCACCTGACTCCACCTGGGCCAACACCTCATTGGCTGTGGCATCCAGATTTTCACTGCTCCCGGGCGCTAGGTAGATCATCCGCATTTTCACTCGGTCTGGCGTCAGAAAGTCCCGCACATGCTGTTGATAATAGGCTTCGATCATATGGGGTGAGATGGTGATGTAACGCTTGGCATTGATGATTCGCATCTGCTGCACAATGAACGTCTCCCGAACGTATTTTTTCCAGTCCGCCAGGGTCTGACCACGCTCCTCCAGGGTTTTAACCAAAGCCTGTCGATCCCCCCCAAACTGCTCCCGGATCTTTTGTTTCTCCTGTTGCTCGAAATAGTAGTCCGGAAAGTTGTATCCTTTCTTTTTGTAATCCTGAAGGATGAGCTTGGTCTCGATCAGGGAATCCAGCACGGTATTGCGACGCGCCTTGATTTTCTCCTGATACTCCTCTTTTGTGATTCTACCGTTGTTTCTCTGATTTTTCAGATCCTCCTCTTCCATTTGTGTTTGTGCCAAAACATCCCGATAGGTGATCGCTTCGTTGTTTACCACCGCCGCAACACCATTTTTCATGGTGTCTTGTGCCAGCCCGTGATTCCAGAAGACCCATGACATCCAGAGGATGATCCAGCCGACTCTTTTCATGCTCTTAAATATCCCTCAATCTGGCCCAGTTTATCGGGAGCCGTCAGACCGGTCAAACGGGGGAGCCTGGTGCCGACCATCTCCAATTCCATCCCCTTCCATAGGCGCATCTTTTCCCCCTCCGTCTCCAGCCGGGTGACCCCCGCCAATCCGGCCTGGATTCTTACCCGGTGGTAGGCAAGTAATAGCGACACTTCCATGGGCCACGGGCCGTATCGGTCTCTCCACGTTTTTCCCAGCCCGCCCACCTCCCTTAGGGAACCTGATTCGGCGATGGCCCGGTAGGCCTCGATCCGCTCCCGGACCTCCGGAATATACCCGGCGGGCAGATAGGCCCCCGCCAACCCGTCTCCCGCCTCGGCCGCCCGTAGGGTAACAAAATCCATCCGGATCTGCACCGTGGGGGGTGTACGCCAATCCCCTTTTTTCATACGGGCGACCGCCGACCGCAACAAGCGGCAGTAAAGTTCGAATCCGATGACCGCCACATGTCCGCTCTGCTCCGTTCCCAGCAAATTACCCGCCCCACGAATCTCCAGATCCCTCATGGCAATCCGGTATCCGGCCCCCAAACCTCCGTGCATTTGCAAC
>RHAF01000021.1 GCA_010028775.1 Verrucomicrobiota bacterium
GGCAAAAGAGCAGTCATCCGTGATCGTTCCGGCCTCGGGGTCGTAAGGCCATGCCCCGGAGTCTTCCAGGTACAAAACCTCGTGACCCAGTGCCCGAAATCCCAGGAGGTACTGCAGGTAGTCCCAGATCACCCCACCAAAGGGGTATTGACCCACCAAACCGGTGATGATCACGCGCATACATGGACTCTAGGAGACGGGATGCGATCGTCGAAGTTTTCGTAAGCTTGAACGTGGCTCGTGAACGGGCCCATCTCCCTTCAATAACCTTCAACCGGATATCCACAGCGGGGGTGGTACGGGATTGAGAAGGTGGGTGGATCGGGGGAAAAGAGAGGATGGCAGAGGGCTCTACCCCAATGATGCGGCAGTACCAGCGGCTGCGCTCGCAGGTTCCGCGGGATGCCCTGTTGCTTTTCCGTTTGGGTGACTTTTACGAGATGTTCATGGGAGACGCGGAAGAGGGGGCCCGCCTTCTGAACCTGACCCTGACAAAACGAAACGGAGTGCCGATGTGCGGACTTCCGTTTCATGCGGCTGAGGGCTACGTGACCAAGCTTTTGGCCGCAGGCAGAAGGGTGGCTCTTTGTGACCAGGTGGGCGAGGTAAAGCCCGGACAGATGGTGGAGCGGGCGGTGACGAGAATCCTGAGTCCCGGATGTGCGGTGGGAGTGGAACTTTCCGAGCCAAAACTCCCGCGCTGGCTGGCAGCCGTCCGGCGGGGGGACGGAAAGAAAATTCCTTGGGGTTTCGCGCTTCTGGACGCGTCGACGGGCGATCTTCGTTTGGCAGAGCCTCCGGATGAGAACACCTGCAGGGAGGAACTTCGGCGGGCGAATCCCGCAGAGATCCTACTGGCGGAGGAGGAAAAGGGGGTGGAGGAGTGGTTGGAACCGGGTGTTGCTCTGACCCGGATCCCCGACTGGACAATGGAGGAGGATACGGGGAGGACCCTCCTATGTGATCATTTTCGTGTCCAAAGCCTGGATGGATTTGGCTGTCGCGGGTTGGGTGCGGCGGTGGGCGCCGCGGGTGCGCTGGTGCGTTACCTCACCGATTCGCTCAAGGACGCGGCCCGACATCTGCAGGCTCCGAGGCCGTACCGATGCGAGGACTCCCTACGCCTGGACTCGGCAACCCAGCGTAATCTCGAAATCCTGCAACCGGCCGTCCCCGGGCCTGACACCAGCCTGATCCATGCCATCGACCAGACGATCACCGCCATGGGAGGACGCGAGTTGCGAGGATGGTTGACCCGACCCTTGCGGAACCGGGTTGATATTGAGCGTCGTCACGAGGCAGTGGGGGCTTTTCTTGAGGATGCCGGACTGCTCGATGATTTTCGCGAAACCTTGAGGGAAGTCAGGGATCTGACGCGTTTGACCGGGCGGATCGTTAGCGGGACGGGTAACGCCCCCGAAAGCAAGGGAAGGAGTTGCAGGGATTCGCGGAGGGTTGGTCTCTGAGTGGTCGGGTAAAATCGAGTTGGAAACGGCCTTGGCTGGGGAGTTGGCCCGGGGGATTGCGGACGAGCCCCCCGCCATCATCCGGGAGGGTGGGATGATCCGTGACGGCTACGATTCCTTGTTGGATGACCATCGCAAGGCGATGCGTGAGGGACGGAACTGGATTGCCGACTTGCAGGCAAAGGAGATTGAGCGGACCGGAATCAAGAGCCTAAAAATCCGGTTCAACAACATTTCCGGTTACGGCATCGAGGTGACCAAGACCAATCTGGATCAAGTTCCGAAGGATTATGAGCGAAAGCAGACCCTGGCGGCGGCGGAACGTTTTATCACCCCTGAGCTGAAGAAAATGGAGGAGAAGATCCTCGGAGCGGAGGAGAAAGCCATTGCGCGTGAGTTGGAGCTTTTTGGCAATCTGCGGGATGCGGTTCTGGCTAGGGTGGCAACCCTCCAAAGGACAGCGGAGGCGGTGGGAAGCCTGGACGCCTTGGCTGGTCTGGCGGCCACAGCCCGCAGGTGGGGATATGTTCGTCCAAAGATGAGGGAAGACGGCCGAATTCAAATCACCGGGGGTCGGCATCCGGTGGTCGAGCAGTTACTCGCGGGTGGAGCCGAACCCTTTGTGCCAAACGATCTAAATCTGGGGGAGGACAAAGGGACCTTGATCGTCCTGACAGGTCCGAATATGGCGGGGAAAAGCACCTATCTTCGACAATCGGCCCTGATCTGCCTGCTGGCCCAGGCGGGTTCGTTTGTTCCGGCCCGGGCAGCGGAACTTCCGGTCTTGGACCGGATTTTTACCCGGATCGGGGCGGGTGACGACTTGGCCCGCGGACAAAGCACCTTTTTGGTGGAGATGAACGAGACCGCTATGATCCTGCACAACGCCACGCCGGACAGCCTGGTGATCCTTGATGAGATCGGCCGTGGCACCAGCACTCTTGACGGGCTGAGCATTGCCTGGGCGGTGGGCGAGCACCTCCACGATACGGTGAAGGCCAAGACGCTCTTCGCCACCCATTATCACGAGCTGGCGGAGTTGGCCCTGACCCGTCCTGGCGTCCGGAATTTCCGGGTGGCAGTGCGTGAGGAGAAAGACCGGGTGGTTTTCCTTAGGCAGATTATCGAGGGGGGGGCGGACCGGAGCTATGGAATCCAGGTGGCTAGGTTGGCGGGATTGCCGGCCGATGTTCTTCGGAGGGCCGAGGAGATTCTGCAGGGGCTGGAGGAGCGGGAGACAGATGCGGCGGGCAAGCCCGCGAGAATCAAGCCACGGGAGGGCAAGACCCGAAAGGGGAGGGATACGGGGACCCCGGACCTTTTTGGGTAGGGAAAATTGCCCCAACCTGGGGTAGGGTGAGCGGGAGTGAAGCATCCGAAGAAAGTCCTGATTCTTTCCACCAGCGCGGGCACGGGTCACGTGCGGGCGGCGGCGGCGCTCGAGAAGGCCTGCGGAGAGATTCCGGGAATCGCCGAAGTGGCCAATGTCGATGCCCTGGCCTTCACCAATAAACTTTTTCGAGATTTCTACTCCAAGTTGTACATCACCCTGGTGCAGGACGCCCCGACCCTTCTGGGTTGGTGGTACGAGAAAAGCGACGAACCCTGGAAAACGGACCGGATGCGCCTGTTGTTGGACCGGTTGAACACCCGGCCCTTGGTCCGCCTGTTGGCCAAGATGCAACCTGACATCACGGTGTGCACCCATTTCATGCCCGCGGAGATCATCTCCCACCTGATCACCAAAAAAGTCATCCAAGCCAAACTTTCCATCGTGGTGACGGATTACGATTTTCATGCGATGTGGCTTTCCCGAGCATTCCACCGTTATTTTGTGGCCCTCGAGGAAACCAAGGCCTATCTGACCACACTGGGGTTGCCGGGGGAGCGGATTACAGTGAGCGGGATTCCGGTGGATCCCGATTTTGGGAAAAACCAGGACAAGCCCGCCTTGAGGAAACGTCTGGGGCTTCGCGCCGAGGGACCGGTGATTCTGGTGTCGGCCGGTGCCTTAGGGGTGAATCCGGCGGAGCAGGTGGTCAAATCCCTGCGGACGCTGTCCCATCGCGCGCAGGTGGTGGTGATTTGCGGGAAGAATCCCGAGGCCAAGACCAAGGTTGAATCCGAACTGGCCAAGCCGGAAAACGGGTCGGGGAAGGTTGAATTCAAGGTTCTGGGTTATGTGGATGACATGCCATCCTGGATGGGGGCTGCGGACCTGTTGGTCAGCAAGCCCGGGGGGATGACTTCGGCCGAGGCGATGGCCTCCGGTTTGCCCATGGCGATCTATGACCCGATTCCCGGACAGGAGGAGCGCAACAGCGACCAACTGCTGGAGAAAGGGGCGGCCATCAAGTGCAATGAAATCACCATCCTGGGGTACAAAGTGGGCAGGGTTTTGGCGGAACCGGGTCGCCTGGAGGCCATGCGTCAGGCCGCTCGCAAAATGGGCCAACCCCAGGCGGCGACCAAGGTGGTTCAGACCCTTCTGGCTGAGCAGGAACATGAGCCGGTGGAGGTTCATCCACATCAGCAGGAAGCCATGGCGGAAACGGTCCGTAAAAAGTGAAACCCCCATCAAGGCCCCAAAAATTTCTCTGGGGTGTCTCCTGTAGTCCTTACCAGCATGAGGGCGGGTATAACGGGGTGGGGCAGCCTAGAAACAACTGGTATGATTGGGAGGCGGCCGGGAGAGTGGAGAAGTCGGGGCGTTCGGTTGATTTCTGGAACCGTTACGAGGAGGACTTTGACCGGGCGGAGATGATGGGTCTGTCAGGATACCGGTTGGGCGTGGAATGGGCCCGGTTACAGCCTGAAGGAGGCCATAAGGATCTCCTTCCTGAAGCGCTGGAAAGGTATGCGGACATGATTCAGGCGCTGAGGGCAAGGAGTCTGGAGCCCTTGGTTACTTTATCGCATTTCACCACCCCTCGGTGGCTAGGGCGGGATCCCTGGTTGAGTGGGGAAACGCCAACCTTATTTGCCACCTACGCCGTCCATATGCTCGAGTCGCTCAACCGGAAATTGAGTGAACGGGGGGTCGCTCCGGCCAGATGGTTTATCACCCTCAATGAGCCGAACATGCTGGCGGCATGCACCTACAACGTGGGGGCCTTTCCCGCGGGTGGACGATCCTGGTGGGCGGCGGCCTTGGTGGCACTACAAAATCAGTTGGAAGCCCATGTCCTTGCCAAGCGCGGGGTCCACGAACTCTATGCGAAAAATCCCGGGTGGGGGAGACCCATGCTCTCGTTCAACACCTTTGCCAGCGACCTCTACTGGATGGATAAGATGCTGGTGGACGTTCTCGAAGCATCCCGCCAGACGCATGGGAACGAGTCGATCTTCGCTTTTCTTCAGGAGCGTTACCGGGAATTCACCCGGGCCTATCGGGCCATGGATTTTCCCCACCACGGAATCTTTTCCGAGATGGTCGGGGAACTGATCAAACAGATTCAGCATGCGCTGAGCCGCCGATTCCTGCACGAAAGCACATTTTCCCGCCTGGTGCCCCTGGTCCGGGAGCGCCGGGAAGAACCGGTCGTGGACTATATCTCCTTTGATTACTACGACCCGTTCGTCGGGAACGCGGTGCGTTTCCCCTCCTTGGCGGATCTGCAGTTGGGCCGGGTCGGCTTGCGGGAGTGGTTGACGAAGGGGTTGGCCACCAAGTGGTGGGATTGGAAGGCCTTGCCCAGGGGGCTGAGATTTTTCGTCGAGCGATATGCGGCGGAGTACCCGGACCTGCCCATCCTGATCGCCGAGAACGGCATGGCGGAGAGAAGGTGCAAGCCCGACGAAGCCTGCACCCTGAGGGAGGACCAGCTAAGTCGGAGCTATTTTCTGCGCCAACACATTTTGGAGGTGAAAAAACTTCGGGCCGAGGGGTTGCCTTTGGTCGGTTATTTTCACTGGTCGTTGACCGACAATTACGAGTGGGGGACCTACGCCCCGCGGTTCGGCCTATTTGGGGTGAATTTTGAGTCCCCGGAACTCGAGCGTACCCCGCGGGACACCGGCGGGGATGTGCCGTGGCAAACTTACGCTGAGTTAATTACCGGGGAAAATGAATCCGCTTAAACGGGAACCGGGGCCGCTGGTTGACCGTCGGGCGTCGGAGGAGGGATACGGTAGGTGATGCGCCCCTTACTCAGATCGTAAGGTGACATTTCCATCTTCACCTTGTCGCCTGTGTTCAGGCGGATGAAGTTTTTCCTCATTTTCCCGGAGATGTGGGCCAGGACGGAATGGCCGTTGACTAATTCGACACGGAAAAGGGTGCCTTTAAGCACTGCTTTGACCACTCCTTCAACTTCAACGACTTCGCCTGCCATAAGGGGATAGACTAGACGTTTTTTCCGAAGGGGTGAATCAATTTATTGGGAACGTGGGCACCGCGCGTCCAGGAGGACCGCATAGGTGAGCGGGCAAAAATCTGATGGTCAGACCCGGTCGTGAATCCCGCACTCCCTTTTCCAGCCGAAATGGCGAAGTTGAGACGGATCGGAAACCTCGTCGAGTCGCTTGGTGGTCACCCGATCCCCGATAGAGACATAACCTTGGGCCCATAGGGGGTGGTAGGGGAGGGAGTGGGCTTGGAGGTATTGACCGAGATCTCGATCCGACCAATCGAGCAGAGGTAGAAATTTGAAGCGGGCGTCTTGGCGAGTGAGAAAAGTCATTTTTTGGCGTGATTCGGAAGAGGATCGCCTGAGACCGGCAATCCAGATTTCCGGGTTCAGGTCGCGGAGTGCCCGGCGGAGGGGTTCAACGCGGATGATTTCATGGAACTGCTCCAATCCCTCCGGCCCTTTTTCCCAAATTTGTCCGTAACGAGACTCGATTTCTTCCGCAGAAAGAAGAGGGCGGTAGGTTTTGAGGTTGAGCTTAAGTTTCCGGGTTATTTCTTCGGCAAAGGAAATGGTTTCAGGAAAATGAAAACCGGTATCGATAAAAAGGACGGGCAAATCCGGTTGGATTTGAGTGGCTAGATGGAGGAGGGCAGAGGATTGAGCGCCAAAGGAGGTGGTGAGAATAGCTTTTTCAGGGAAACGTTGAATTGCCCACCGAATACGATCTTCTGCGGACTTTTTACTAAAATCCTCGTGCAAAATGTTTTCAATTTCTTTGGTATTCCGTTTCATGGGTGCAACCGGAATCATGCTTGTAATTTAATTAAAAATCCGATAAAGTCTATCTTTTATGTCGTATTTGCAACATCTTGAAGATCAAAGTATTTATATTTTTCGTGAAGCCTTCGCGAATTTTAAGAACATGGCTATGCCTTGGTCTATGGGTAAAGATTCAAATACCCTGATCTGGCTGGCGAAAAAGGCCTTTGCCGGAAAAATACCTTTCCCATTGGTTCATATCGATACGACTTACGAGTTTCCGGAGATGTTGGCTTTCAGAGAGTGGGCCAGAAATCATTACGGAATTGACCTGATTGTCATGGTCAACGAGGAGGCCCGCAAGCGGGGTGTCGGTTATGAGTCGCACGATCCAGTGACCGTGACCCATGAGTTGAAGTCTCTGGCTCTCCAGCAGGCCCTGGCAAAATACAAATGGGATGCCCTGGTAACCGGAATCCGGAGGGATGAGGATTCCACCCGGGCCAAGGAGCGTTACTTTTCCCCACGCACGGCCGAAAACGAGTGGGAGTACCGGGATCAACCCCCGGAGTTCTGGGGTCAGTTCACCACGGCGGTGAAACCTGGTGAGCATGTGCGCGTTCAACCCCTTCTGGACTGGACGGAGCTGGATGTTTGGGAATATGTCCGGCGGGAGGGGATTCCGGTGCCCAAAATGTACTTTGCGGAAAACGGTCGACGCTACCGCTCGCTCGGCTGCTGGCCGATCACCCAGTCGATTGAAAGTCAGGTCAGCACGATCGATGGAATCGTCGAGGAGTTAAAAACGACCAAAACCGCGGAGCGGGCGGGTCGGGCCCAAGACCATCACGAACGGAATGCCATGCAGAAACTTCGGGCCAAGGGGTTCATGTGAGCGGTGGAATCAAGATGCCTCCGGTCCCCAAACCGGTGGCGAAGGATTATGTGCCCGCCTTTTTCCCGAAACGCCAGGGTGGGGCCGCTCACGCCGGAGGCCCGGAAGAGCCACGCACTCGGATTGTGGTGGTTGGGCATGTGGATCACGGAAAGTCCACTCTCATAGGAAGACTGCTGGCCGACACCCAATCCCTGCCGGATGGAAAGTTGGAGGCCGTTGAGAGGGCGTGCCGCGAAGAGGGGATGCCTTTTGAGTATGCCTTTCTTTTGGATGCTTTGCTGGAGGAACAGGCCCAGAACATCACCATCGACACCACACGGATCGGGTTTCGGCATGAGGGGCAGGGTTTTGAAATCATTGATGCCCCCGGCCACCGCGAGTTTATCAAAAACATGGTGACCGGAGCGGCGGCCGCCGAGGAGGCCATTCTGCTGATCGATGCCAAAGAGGGGTTAAAGGAGCAGACCCGGAGGCATGGGTTGTTGCTCTCCCTGTTGGGAGTTTCCAAGGTGATTGTGGCGGTCAATAAAATGGATTTGGTCGATTGGAAGGAGGAGCGGTTCCGGATTTTGGATAAAGAGATTCGGGAGTATTTGGGAGGGCTGAAGATTTCGCCGCGGGAGGTTGTGCCGATCTCTGCGCGTGAAGGTGCAAATGTGAAAAATTCGGATTCCATTGGGTTGGGATGGTGGAAGGGGCCGACCCTTCTCCGGGCTCTGCTTTCCGGGGTGGGGCGAAACGATGTGCAGAAAGAGGGTCCGTTGCGGTTGGTGGTGCAGGATGTGTATCGGTTTGATGAACGCAGGGTGATCGCCGGAAAGCTGGAAAGCGGCAAAATACGGGTGGGAGATTCGGTGGTGTTTTTCCCAGACCGCAAAACCAGCAAGATCCGCTCGATTGAGGATTGGGGAAATCCGGATCCTGTTCAGGAACTGGGGCCTGGACGTGGTGTGGCCATCACCTTGGAGGAACAGATTTTCGTTGAGCGGGGACATGTCGGTTCGCATGAGCAAAATCCCCCGGTGGAATCGCGGGAGCTCAAGGCCCGGATCTTTTGGCTCGATACGGAGCCCCTTCGCCTGCAGGCCCCGGTGCAACTTCGCCTAGCCACGCAGTCGGTGGAGGGACGTCTGGTGTCCATCGACCGGCTGGTGGATGCGGACAAGCTGGAGCAAAAGAGGTGGGTCGGTTCGAGGTGGCGGAGGTCAGGATTCGTTGCCGCCGACCCTTGGTTTATGACGCCCACGATCGGGTGGAATCGTTGGGGAGGTTTGCCTTGCAGAGGGGCACCCGTTTGGGTGGAGGGGGAATCATTCTGGAGGCGGAATATCCGACCTCCCTGGCCAAGGCGGTGACAGGAGAGCATCTGACGTGGACGGAGGGAAGAATTTCCCAGGAAGCCAGGGCGGCGCATTTCGGTCACGAAGGGGCGGTCATCTGGCTGACGGGATTATCCGGATCCGGCAAGTCCACTTTGGCGGTGGCTCTGGAATCGCTGCTTTTCCGAAGGGGGATCGCCTCCATGATTTTAGATGGGGATAATCTAAGGCACGGTTTGTGTGCGGATTTGGGATTCAGCCTGGAGGATCGGGCGGAGAATATTCGCCGGGCGGGCGAGGTGGCCAAGTTGATGGCGGAGTCGGGTCTGGTGGTGATCAGTTCCCTGATTTCCCCTCTACAGAAGGAGCGCGCCTCGGTCCGCTCCGCCTGTCATGCCGCGGGAGTCGGTTTTGCCGAGGTGTATGTGGATGCCTCTTTGGAGGAGTGTGAGAAGCGGGATCCCCGGGGTCTTTATAAAAAGGCCGGCGGCGAGGGTCCGGGCGGTCAGATTTAAATTTCGCCTCTTCTTTGAAGTTCCCAACAGGTTCCATTCCATCTTGCGGTTCCAACACTGGCTCTTTGAAGTCGATCCCTTAAAGCAGGGGCCAGGTTGCCATCTGGAATCGGCTCGATCACGATGGCTTTACCCTTGGCGGTATCGGCCTGCCGCAAAAGACGGTACAAATTTTTGGCGGCTGTTTCGGTGTCTCCTTCAGGGGACAAGACAAACGGATTGGTAGAAATGCCCTCTCGGGGAGTACGGTAATGAATGAAGATCAGGCCTGACTGCCCGTGGGAGAGGCATCCTTGGGCTAGGTAAAGGGGAGTCGCTGGGGCATAATGGGATTCCAACATTCCAGGGGAGGGCATGCTCTTGTTTGAGGCGGATAATTGAGTCTGCCTGCGTGGGGCTCGACCTATCATGCGAGTGATATCCTCCGTGGTGATCTTGCCGGGGCGAAGGATGGTTGGTTCCGGCGGAAGCAGGGACAGAACCGTGGATTCCACTCCGGTGGAGCAATCCCCACCATCCAAGATCAGGGAAATTATACCCCCCAATTCCTGAAGGACGGCCTGGGCATCCGTGGGGGAGATACGTCCAAAACGGTTGGCACTCGGTGCGGCAAGCGGACAGCCAACCAAAGCAAGAAGTTGTTGGGCCACCGGGTGGGCGGGGTAGCGGACCGCGACCGTATCCAAACCCGAGGTGACTTCCGGTGGGACTCTTGGCCCACGGGGGAGCACCAAGGTTAGTGGGCCGGGCCAAAACACCGATGCGAGTTTAAAAGCCTCTTGCGGAGTATTCTCACTGAGAATGCCTGCGTGGATGGCTTGGTGGAGATCGGGGGATGATAGATGGAGAATGAGAGGGTCAGTGGAGGGGCGCCCCTTGGCAGCGAACACCTTTTTTACCGCATCGGGGTTCAGGCCAACAGCGGCGAGCCCATAGACGGTTTCAGTGGGAATCGCCACGACCTCGCCAGAGAGAAGATGATCCGCAGCCCGGCGAAGCGATGCGGGATCGGAACTAAGGATGACCGTCTTCACTATCTGATCCTATGGAAAGAAACAGTCGAGAGAAAGACCAGGACCTTTTCCTCGACTCCCACCCCTGAACGATTGCACGCTGAGAGGGTGAAGGATTCAACCAGGGATTGGCAGGCGGTGGTACGTGAAGCCGCCGCAAGGGCTGTAGGTGAGGACATGGGACCGATGGATCTAACCAGCCGGGTGGCGGTTTCGGCAAGCGCCCGTGCCATCGCGACTTTGGTATGCAAGGAGTCGTGCGTGCTGGCGGGCATGGATACGGCAGAGGCCGTCTTTCGGGAGGTGGATGGAGCGCTCCGCTGGTCGGCCAAGGCGAAGGATGGTGAACGAATCGGAATCGGACAGGTGGTGGCGGAGATTGAGGGAAGCGCCCGAGGCATTCTTACCGGGGAGCGGTGCGCACTGAATTTCTTGCAACGCCTCTCAGGTGTAGCCACCCAAACCGCGGCCTATGTGGAGGCCGTCCATGGCACGAAAGCCAAGATCCTTGACACTCGAAAGACCACGCCGGGATTAAGGGCTTTGGAGAGACAGGCGGTCAGGGCAGGTGGTGGGTCGAATCATCGCACCGGACTGTATGACGGAATTTTAATCAAGGAAAACCATCAGGCTTTGATGGCGCCCGGAGGCCTGAAGGAAGCCATTCGCCGGGCCCGGGAGGAGTTTCCGGACTGTCCGCTTGTGGTGGAGGCCGATTCGGTGGAATTGGCGGAGAAGCTTTTTCATGAGCCTTTGGACCGCATCTTGCTCGACAACCTGAGTGCTGAGCAGGTGGCTCAGGTGGTCAAAAAAAGAAAAGCCCTCCGTGTTGAGATGGAACTTGAAGCATCGGGTGGAGTGACTCCCCGCAGGGCCATGGAGCTGGCCCACGCCGGGGTGGAGTGGATCAGTGTTGGAGCGTTGACCCACAGCGCGAGAGCGATCGATTTTAGTCTCGATATCCGGCCGCTTGGCTGACGGGGGATTTACTTTTTGGCGGGTTGGCCGGTTGTGCCGTTCGGCTGGTTCATCTGGATATTAAACTGGGTGACGATCTCCTTGGCTTCGTTGTTGTTGCCACTGAGCTTGATTAGGTCCTTGGCTACATTCTCCAACTTGTCGGAAACGAGTTTGTAGCGGGCAATGGCTTGTTGGGCGTTCCCGGCCATTTGGTTGACGTTTGCACTTTCCTGAATGATGGAGACCAGTTGGACCAGATTGACCACGAGCATGGCCGCCAGAAAAGTGATCAACGGCCAAGTGGTGCAGTGGCAAGAGGATGAATCCGATGTGTTTTGGTCGTTCATGGTGTTGTCCTTATTTGGTATCCGTTCCGGCATCCAGTTTTACGTTGAGCTCGTGCTTTTTGAGGATCTCCTTGAAGGCGGGATCTTTCTCTCCGGCCATGGCGATCCGGATGCTGAGGTTGCGGAGAACCATTTCCAGTTGACCACCGTTGGCAACCTGCGCCTGCACCATTTGAATCTGACTCACCGTTTTACGGGTGCCCAAACCCAGGAGGAGGTTGACGAGAAGGAGCAGACTGACCGCTCCCGAAAGTATCCAAAGGATCGTTTTTTGCATCGCCATAGCATCCAGATAGTTGCTCAATGGGTCAAGCTCAGGCCCTTCGGGTTGTGAACAAGCAAAAATTCGGATTTCAACCGGTGCGGGGGGGATTCGAACCCCCGGTACGGTTTTACCCGTACAACGGTTTAGCAAACCGCCGCATTCGACCACTCTGCCACCGCACCTTTATTTAAAGCTACCTTCCAAGGGGCGGGGCGCCAACGCAATTCCGGATATCAAAGCGGCTGTTTTGTTTTGACCCGCCACGTCAGCAGGGAGGCGATCATTAGGCAGATTCCGCCGAAAAATACGGCGCTAAGGCGGTTAAAAGAGGGAAAATTCTCCATCACCCGGCTGAGAATCAGGGCGATAAGGATCTGGGGGATGACGATAAAGAAGTTGAAGATCCCCATGTAAACTCCCATCCGGTCCCCGGGTATCGCGCCCGACAACATGGCGTAGGGCATGGAGAGGATGCTGGCCCATGCGATACCGACACCACTGAAGGCGAGAATCAGGAGTTTAGGGTCGTGCACCCAACCGACGGAGAGCAATCCCGCACCACCCAGAATGAGAGAGTAGAAATGAATTGTACGGGCCGAAAATCTGCGTCCAAGCCAGAGAAAGCCCATGGCGGCAAGGAAGGCGACGAAGTTATATTGGGCAAAGCAGTCGTTGGCCAGCTGAACCCCTTGTTTATAAAGGTCGGAAGTTGTGTCGCTCGCCCCAAGGATATTGCGCGGCACAGCCACCGGGAAATAGATCCACATGCAAAAAAAAGCCATCCAGGTAAAAAATTGGACCGCGGCCAATTGGCGCATGGTTGGGGGCATTTCCCTCATGGCCATCCAGATGGCGCCCAGACCTTCGTTCTTCTTCCGGGCAAATGCCTGGGCATTCGCCGGCGGGCTTTCGCGGGTGGTGAGGACGGTCCAGAGCACGGCCACAAGAAAAACCCCGGCTCCGATGGTAAAGGCCCAATGAACCGTTTCGGGAATAGGATGCTCGGGGGTGGTGTCCCGGGCGACCCCCATTTTGTCGTGTAGGAATCCCGGGAGTTTGGAGGCCAGCACCGCCCCGGCTCCGATCAGGACACTTTGCATGGCAAAGCCGATCGTCCTTTGTGATTCTGGAAGGAGATCGGCCACGAATGCTCGGAAGGGCTCCATGCTGATGTTGACGGAGGCGTCGAGAATCCAAAGAAGGCCGGCGGCTATCCAAAGCGCCGAACTTTTGGGCATGGCAAAAAGTGCGGCAGATGCGAGAAGTGCTCCGAGAAGAAAATAAGGGCGACGACGACCCCAAAAAGGGTGCCATGTGCGGTCGCTCATGTGCCCGATCACAGGTTGAACGATCAACCCCGTGAGTGGGGCGGCCAACCAGAGAAGGGGTAGCGTGCTTTCCGATGCGCCCAAGTACTCATAAATTGCGGACATATTCCCCATTTGCAGTCCCCATCCGAATTGGATTCCGAAGAAGCCAAAGGACATGTTCCAGATCGTGGCAAAAGACCTGCGGATTTCGGTTGGGTTCATCCGCTCATCTTCCTTTTCTTGCCGGTCAAGACCAAGGCAGTTTTTTGAATGTCAGGGGTTAATGCCGGCCGGAGGGACTGGACTGGCGGGGGTGGGTTCGGTCGTCTTGGGCTTGGACCGTGTCGAGGAGAGGGGGTCATTCCCATGGGTGACCGGTTCATCCAAACGCAGGGTCTTGATCACATCCTCAAAGGGGTTCTCGTTGGAGGTGGGATTCCGTATTCCGGCTTGGGTCACCGAGTAGGCATGGGCTGGGCCATCGGTTTTTAGATTGGTGACCGTGGGCATGGGGTTGAGATGGGTGGAGTGGTCCTCGGACACATCCCGGGCACCCTGAAATTGAGAGGCGTAGATTTCGTAATCGGAAGCGGACATGGAGGATAGATTAAGCTCTTTGCTCACTTTGCCGCGGGTCAGAAGGTCCCGCGGGCCCTTGGTGGTTTCACCCACACGGGAGGCAGTGATCTGGTCGATTAGTTCATTTGGTGAGGGAAGAGGTTCGGGCTTTTGCCGCAGCGGTATGGTTTCAAGATCGGGAAACAAGGAGGCAGCCTCCCTGCCAATATCCCTTTTTTTGTCGTTTTCCCCGGAAATCAGGCCTTCCTGAAGATCGCGACCCTCCTTGGAGGAGATCTTCTGCATTTGTTTGGCCTGAAGCGGATTTCGGCGATAGTTGTCAAAATCGAACGGGGTGTAAGGCGTCTCCATCGGTGGCGCAGAGCAAAGCCGGCCCATCGGAATCATCGTCCCGAGAATGCAAACCAGGAATGTAGCGCGGCCGGTCACGGCTCCCTTATGGGTTTCTGTTGCGGGATCGCCAACGCATCTCGGATAAGAGATGGGATTAAGTTGCGAATAAAAAGAAACTTGTGACGCCAGCAAAACATCTGATGATCCCCCTATGTTTGAGATCATTGGCGGGGATGGCAAAATTTACGGACCGGTAAACCAAGAGGAAGTGCGACGATGGATTCTTGAGGGACGCGCCGATGCCAGAACCAAAATCCGGCGTGAAGGTGAATCTTCATGGTCGACCTTGGGTTCATTAGAGGAATTTCTTTCCCGGGAATCGGTTCACCCGCCACTTTTGCATCCCGTCACTGGAGGCAAGGATCTCCGCTTTGCGGACCGACTACATGCGGCAGAATGCATGGGCAGAGCCTGGACAGTCTACCGGCAGGATCCATGGAAAGTGACCGGAGTGATCACGCTGGTCCTCCTTCTCCAATTCATGATGAACAGCATTCCTGTGATTGGGGCCTTATTGGCCTTTCTCCTGAACGGACCGATCCTTGGGGGGCTCTATTTCTTTTGTCGACAGGTTCTGCATGGAAGATCCAGCGGTGTTTCCGAGGTGATTGGCATCGTCCGCGAGAGATTTCTCGCCTGTTTTCTGGCGACCACCGTCTCGAGCCTTCTGGCCTTCGGGCCTTTTCTCCTTGGGGTCATACCTGCGGCGGCGCTGTATGCCTCCTCAGGCGTGGCGATGGAGAAGCTGGTGGATCATCCCCGGCTTCTGCTTGGCATGGGTGCACCTATCTTTGCCGCCACCCTGGCCATGCTCTATCTCCTGATCAACTGGTCTCTTGCCGTCCCCTTGGCGGCCTGTTCGTCGATGGATTTCTGGGAGTCCATGAAAACCAGTTGGCGCGGATTGGCACCTCATTTTTGGTCTTACCTTTCGCTTCTTCTGATGTTGGGTCTTCTGAATATTTTGGGCATGCTTTGCCTGATCGTCGGGCTTTTTGTCACCGTCCCCTTGACCTTTCTCGCCACCATGGCCGCCTATGAGCAACTCTTCTTCTCCGGAACCCCCGATTCTCGCTGATCTGCAACGGGCGCGAAACTGCTTTGGATTAAATGCCACGGTTTTGCCCGGCCTGGGAACTTATCGCATGGGTCACAGACTGCGCGGATTAATTGAAATGACTGCCGCTCTCACCGGAACGCTGCTTTTTTGCGTGGCCCTCGTCCAGGGTGTTGGAAATCGGGCGGACGACGTTCCTTTTCTTCATGCCATAAAACCCTACTGGAACCGGATAGGGACGGGGCTATTTCTCGTTTTGGCAAGCTGGTTATCCGGAGTGCTTTTTGCCAAGAGGCTGTTTCGGCGATGAGTTCCGATCTTTGGCGTCACGCTTTGGCCGCCATGGTTGGCGGCGGTGTTGCCTCTTTGCTTCGATTTTCGGTGGGTGCCTGGGTGGTTCACCTTTATCCCAATGAAAAAATTCCTTGGGCCACCTTGGCAGTGAATTGGTTGGGATGTCTGATGGTGGGCCTGATTTACGGATGGGCTTCAGATCGTTGGTGGATGGGCCTGCATATGAGATATTTATTAGTCACGGGATTTCTGGGGGGGTTCACCACCTTTTCCGCCTTCAGTGTGGAAACCATTCTCCTATTCCGAAGAGGGGAATTAATTCTGGCCTGGATCTATGTTTTGGCCAGCGTCGCGGGCGGGCTAATTCTTGCCTGGGTGGGGGAACGAATCTCCGCCGCTATCAGTGCCTGATTTCTTTCTTCTTAGCCAGAGGTCGTGGCCTCTGAGGATCGCGCTCTTTCCGTAACGTCGACGAAGCTGGTCCGATGCCTCGGCCAGTTGCAGACGCTCGGTGACACTTTTTTGTGGAAGACCGACCAAGGCCAACTCCGGTTCGGGTAGGGCGCTATGGAGATTGGATAGTCGAACACCTGCCAACCGGAGGGGTTCTGATCGGCTCCAAGTTCGTTTCAACAGCGGCGCCAAAAGTGGATAGAAGTCACTCTCTAGTGGAGAGGGTTCGTGGAGGGAATCGGACCGAGCGGAGTCTTCCATGTCCCGGTACCGGATTCGGATCGTGAGGGTTCTTGCCGCCAAGCCCTCCGCCCGCAATCTCTGACAGAGCCTGTCGGTCATGGTTCGGAGAACAGCGAGAATGAATCCTTCGTCATGGGTATCCGTGTTGAAAGTTTCCTGTTCACCCACGGATTTGGGCGTTGGGGAAGCGGGGATGACCGGTCGAGGATCGATTCCCCGGGCGAAGGCCTGAAGGGAATGGGCGGAAGAGCCTGCCAACCGCTCCAATTCGTGAATCGGCATATCCGCCACCTGACGAATGTGCTGTAGGCCTGCCTGCAGAAAAAGTGGTTCCGTGCGGGTCCCTACTCCGGGTAGCCACCGGGTTGGCAGGGGGGATAGAAATTCGAATTCCGATCCCGGCGGAACTTCCAGGAAGTGGTTGGGCTTCTTCAGCTTGGAGGCCACGGCGGAGCAGAACTTGGTGGTGGCGAGTCCTTGGGAAATGGTGATCTTCAGGTTCTTTTCTATGAGTTGTGAAAGGCGATGGGCGGAATCGCGGGGGGATTCATGGACTGATCCGCTTAGGTCAAGATAGCCCTCGTCGATGGAACAGATTTCGACCTGGGGCGTGAGATCGTGGGCGTAGGAAAACATGATTTGGGAAAAGCGCTCATATTTCTCGAAATCACCTGGAACCAGAATCAGTTCCGGGCAGAGCTTCTTGGCTTTGGCGGTCGGCATGGCGGTGCGGACGCCCCGGGCACGGGCTTCGTAACTGGCCGAGGAAACCACCCCTCGCTGGGCGCCACCGACCGCGATGGCCTTGCCGCGAAGTCTCGAATCGGCGGCTTGTTCCACCGAAGCGTAAAACGCGTCTGCGTCGAGGTGGAGAATGGATCGGTCTTGGGTGGTCACATGCTTCTGACGAGACAGGAGACCACCCCTT
>RHAF01000022.1 GCA_010028775.1 Verrucomicrobiota bacterium
GTTGATTCCCATCTCGCCGCCAAGGGCATCAATTTCACGGACGATATGGCCCTTGGCCAAGCCACCGATGGCTGGGTTGCAGCTCATCTGACCAACGCTGTCCAAATTCATGGTGAGAAGCATGGTCTCGCAGCCCATCCTTGCAGAAGCCAAGGCCGCCTCGATTCCGGCATGGCCGGCCCCTACGACGATAACGTCGTAGTTTTTTGGAAAGGAAAAATAGCCACCCGAGTTCATTGCTTATCTATACGGCAGGCGAGGGGAGGCGGTCGGTAAAAATGGTCTTTGTTGCCGGCAGTCTCCCGGGGTGCTTGGGTTGGGCCGCAGGGATTCCTACAGGCAAAACGAGTGCTATCGCTATATTTTTATCGTCTTGTGCTCCAATTATTTGCTTAACTTTTATCTCATCCCATCCGTTTATATAGCAGTTGCTAAAGCCTTTGGATTCTGCGGCGATGGCGAGGGTCGTGGCCATGATCATGGCATCCTTGATTGCATACTCCCGCTCCTTTTCGCCAAGTCCCTTTTGAAAACCGGGGGCATTTTCTCTGATCCAATCGGCAAATTTTTGCGGCCAAGCACCAGAGGCAACGCCAGTTTTGAGAATCTCATCCATGTTCCTTTCCCAGCCACGAATCGAAACAGCAAAAACAAACGTTACAGGGGCCTCGAGGATCTGTTTCTGCCCCCAAGCGGCTGCCGCCAAGGCCTCTTTTTGCTCCTTGGATCGAATCATCACCACCCGGGTGGGCTGAAAATTCCAGGAGGAGGGGGCGTCCTGCATAAGGGAAAGAAGCTCCTGAAGAACCGTTTCCGGGATAGGGTCGCTCTTGAAGGATTTAATGCTGCGCCGGGCACGAATGGCCTCGGCTGCCGTCAGGTCTGGTTTGCTCATCGCAAAACCATAGCGGAAAAGACAGAAGGGGGAAAGCCAGCCGCCGGAAGCGAATGCTGGGTTGGAATTAACGGCAACCGGTAAAAATCAATTCAAGTCTAACAGTCCCTCAATCGTGCCCACCTCGGCATGTTCGGATTGGATCGTCCAAAGCTTCGCATAAAGACCACCGGAACGGAGAAGGGTGTCATGGTTTCCCAGTTCCAGAATTCGTCCGGACTGAACCACGGCAATGGCATCCGCCTTGCGGACCGTGGAAAGCCGATGGGCTATGATCATACTGGTCCTTCCGGCGAGCAGGCGCTCCAAGGCCAGCTGCATTTCCTTCTCCGTGGCTGTGTCGACGCTCGCCGTAGCTTCATCAAGAATGAGAACGGGAGGGTCCTTCAGCAGGGCTCGGGCAATCGAAAGCCGTTGCCGCTCCCCGGCACTGAGTCGAACCCCTCGCTCGCCCACCTTGGAATTCCAGCCATCAGGGAGGGCGCGGACAAAATCCCAAGAGCAAGAGGCCTTGAGAACTCTTTCCATGTCGACATCGGTGGCGGCGGGGTTCCCAAGTTCAAGATTCTCCCTGACCGAAGCCTGAAATAGAAAAGGCTCCTGGGTGACCACCCCTACCTCCCTCCGTAATTCACCCAAAGGGATCTGCCGGATTGAGACCCCGTCGAGAATCACCTCGCCATGGGTGGGATCATGAAACCGGGCAACCAAGGAGGCGAGGGTGGTCTTGCCGGCGCCGGTAGGGCCCACCAAGGCCAGACTCGTTCCCCGCGGAACTGTCAGATCGATTCCGTGTAAAACCTCACGTCCGGTCCGATACGAGAAGTTCACGTGATGGAAGCGCACCTCGCGGGCAGAACCTTGCCGCGGGGGCAGGTGGAGCAGGGGGGAGGAGAGAACATGTCCGGGTTCAGGCTCCGCATCCAAAATGGCAAAGACGCGTTCGCCGGCGGCCCGACCGGCTTGGATCAACTGATTCAGGCTATGGAGTCGGGTGACCGGCTCATAAAACATCCCCACATAAAGGAGAAAAGCCACAAGTTCCCCAACCGCCATCCGCCCGTCCAAAACCGCCCGCCCACCGAACCAGAGAACCAGACAGGTGCCGCCCGCAGCGACCAAGGCCATCGAAGGATTATAGATGGCCCAAGCCCGCATGATTTGAAGCGAGGCTGTGCGTACATTCTGGGCTGCACCCTCAAACTGTCGCGAACCCTCCTGAAGCCAGTCGTAAGCTTTGATCTGGCGGATGCCCTGCAGATGATCCATGAGGAGGGAGTTGAGGGCGGAAGAGGCTTTTCTTTGGATCCGGTAACGAGGATGGGCCGTGATGGTGTAATAAAGGGCGCCGGCCGCGAGGAAGGGGATGGGGGCAAGCGACCAAGCAGCGAGACGGGGGTCCAGACGAAACAGGATAAATCCGACCCCCACGAGCTGGATCAAGGCCACCAGTCCCTGCTCGATCCCATCGATGAGCATCCGTTCCATGTTCATCACGTCCTCGCTGACCCGGGTGAGAAGATCGCCGCTGGAGCGGTGGTCGTACCAAGAGACCGGAAGCTTCTGAAAGGCCGTGTAGAGATCCCGCCGAAGGTCGAGGATGACCTTTTGCTCAAAAATATTGTTCAGCATGATCCGCACGGCATTGAGACCGTCACGGCCAATAAAGACAGCGACCAAAACCGCGATCAACCATCCCAGGCGTTCGGATTGCCCTTTGGCGATGACGTCATCGATGAGATAGCCGGTCAGGCGGGGATAAATCAGGCCGAGAACGGTGGATAGAAGGGCCGCGCCCAAGGTGCCCGCGGCAAAAAACGGATACTTGCGGAGATATCCGGCGATGCGAAAGGCAACAGGCATGGAAACTCCAGCCTAAAACGAAATGGCGACGGGACAAAGATCCGACTGGGTGCGCGGCTAGGAAGCCGTCGCCAAGCCGAGGGTCTTGAGCAGAGCCCGGTCGTCTGATTCTCCGGGGTTGGGCGCAGTGAGGAGTTTGTCCCCAAAGAAGATGGAGTTGGCTCCGGCAAAGAAACAGAGAGCCTGGGCTTCACGCGACAGGGCAGTCCGGCCGGCGCTTAGACGAATCCGAGCCCGGGGAAGGGCGATCCGGGTGGTGGCGATGAGCCGAACCAACTCAAACACATCCACCATCTTTTGGCCGGCGAGGGGAGTTCCCTCCTGTGGCATGAGACAGTTGATCGGAACGCTCTCGGGGGAGGGGTCCAACCCACAGAGCACCTCCAGCATCTTCAATCGGTCGTCTTCAGACTCTCCCATGCCGAGGATTCCCCCACAACAGACGGACATGCCGGCCTTTTGCACCGACCGGATGGTGCGGAGACGGTCCTCAAAAGAGTGGGTCGTGACGATCTTGGGATAGTGCTCAGGGGAGGTGTCGAGGTTGTGGTTGTAGGCCGTGACGCCGGCCTCTTTCAGTTGTCGGGCCGCCTCATCGGTGAGTTGCCCAAGGGTGACACAAACCTCCATGCCAAGCTGTTTCACATCCCGGACAATATTGAGCACCGATTCAAACTTGGCCTCCCCCTCTCGAACCCCCCTCCAGGCCGCTCCCATGCAGAAACGTCCGGCCCCGGCTTCCTTGGCTAGTCGGGCCTCGGCGAGAACCGCCTCGCGATCCATCAAGCGTTCCGCTTTGACCCCGGTATGATAGCGGGCACTTTGCGCACAGTAGCCGCAGTCCTCGCTGCATCCTCCGGTCTTGATGCTTAAAAGCCGGCAAAGCTGAACCCCCTCCTTTTGCCCCCAGTTCTCCCGGTGAACCTGACGGGACATTTCGAGGAGGGAAAAAAGCGGTTGCCGGTAAATGGGGGAAAGTTCAGCGAAGGTTTTGGGAGGCTTGTCCATACTTGAGACCATCCTTCAAGGGTGGGGGAGAAGCGAAATAAGGTCAAAAACCGTTTGCGACCGAATCCAATTCGGGGAAGAATTCACCCATGAATCAATCCGTTCCTATGGTATTCTTGATGACCTTCCTGGCGATCATGGCCCCTTCCACATCCCGCGGGGATTTCTTTGGAGGGATCGAACCGCGCCTCATCCAGGTCAAGGGAGGGAAAGCCGAACCCTTCAAATCCACGGACAAGCCCAAGTTTACCGCCATTTACTATTCCGCCCATTGGTGTCCGCCCTGCCGGGCCTTCACCCCAAAACTGGTGCAGTGGTACAACAAGTTTCAGCCCAAACACAAAGAGTTCCAGTTGGTCTTCGCCAGTTCGGACAAGGATGAGGCCTCCATGTTGGAATACATGACTGAAATGAAAATGCCCTGGCCGGCGGTAAAATTTGAGGAAAGGAGGGAGAGCGGGTTGGACAAGTACGCCTCCAGTGGAATTCCCTATCTCGTCCTGATCGATGCGGAGGGCAAGGATTTAACCGGCAAAACCGGTAATGAATGGCAACCCCCCACCGAGGTGCTGCAAAAAATCGAAAAGATCGTGAGCGGGAAAAAATAGTGCCCCTCGCCCTGATTTTCAGCCTTCTGATCTCATTCGCGGCATCGGGCTCGTCTGAGACCTACGACGAGTACGTGGCCCGGCATAAAAAGAACCAAAAACTCCTCAATCCCCTCAATGTTCCGGTGGCCAATGTGTTGAACGATCAGTGGGACGCCAATCCGGAATACGCGGACCCCAACAACCGCGTGTCGACTCCGGGCCCAAAGGTATTCTACATCAAGTCATCCCGTGACGATCACGGGCGGGTGACACGCGTTCCGTCCAAATAATCCGAGATCGTCCGGAAATTTCCTGTTTTTCCCAGCCAACGGACCAACCGCTCCATTCTTGCGATTCGTTCAATTCCGGACCTCCGCCGAAGCCAAAGGGGAAATTGCGGCTCCGCAAGATCTGCCAGTTCCCACGGGTGAAAATACAAAGTCAAAAGACCCTCCGTGGCCAAAACAAGGCGGCAGGCAGCCAGGTAGAGAGGCCAGGGAAGGATGTGGAAGCTGGCCCAAAAAAGGGGGAAGCGAACCAGGGGCAGAACCGAGGCCGGCACCTCCCATAAATTTCCCACGCGGTGAGGAAGTCGTTTTTGGCCCCATCGGCAATACCGTCCGGGAACCAGGGCGGGATTCGACGAGGCATCGTATCGGTAGCCGGCCGCGGCCACTTCCGGCAAAGGAACCGGGCAAAGACGCGGTGAGCGGAAGCCGACGACATCCGTTCCGGCTATTTCCGATATACTTTGCCGGCTGGCCTTAAGTTTTAAATCATCCCCTTTTTTATGGGACCAGGCGTGGGAGGCGATTTCATGCCCTCGACCCATAGTCTTTCGGAGCAGGTCGGGCGAGGCCTGAGCCAATTTCGCCGTGATAAAGGCGGTGCCGGGGGCCGGCCAACCCGCGCTCACTTCCAGCCATTGCCGCCAGATCTCGAGGCCCCGATCCAGTCCTCCGTCGGACAGGGCAGGGGCCCCAAAGTCAGCGGGGGCATCATACTCCTCCACGTCCCACGTGAGGAGGATGGTGGGTTTCACAAGTGACGATATTGCCCGGTCCAAGACCAAAAACGAATCCGCAAAAAGTCGAGCAAGCACCTCAGGGTGTCCAGAGTCAGCTTCACCTGGGAGGTTTTGTAGGTGTGCAGGCCGCATACCTGGGCGGGAATCTGTCCCACGTTGAAGCCCATTTTCCGGGCCAAGTAGAGAAGCTCTGCATCAAAAGCAAAGTCGTCTAGCTTCTGGCTGGAAAAAAGTTTTTGACCGACCGACCGGCGGAAACCCTTCAGTCCGGCCTGGGTATCGGGAAAGCTGAATCCCAGCCAGTAGCAGGCCAACCGGTTGAACCCCCAACCCAAAAAGGCCCGGCGGCTCGGCAGCCCTCCCTCGGGTTGGGGCGCCATGGAGCGTGAACCAATGACCAGGTCATGATGCCGGAGGGCCTTGACCATTGGGGATACGTGGCTGAGGTCGTAGGCCAGGTCCCCGTCCATAAAAATCCAAAGATCCTGTCGCCCCCCGATCAGTCCCAGTCGGACAGCTCTTCCTTTTCCCCCGTTCTGGGGCAGAGCCATCACCGAGGCATTTTTGATTCCCCGCAAAGCGCGTCGAAACGCATCCGCCGTGCCGTCGTCCGATCCGTCATCGACCACCTTCACGGAAGTGTCCCGATTCTTGGCCAAAAAAGCACGGATGGCACTGCCAATACGAGCCACATCGGAAACCTCGTTGTGAACGGGAAGGACAAGCAGGACGGAAGGAGGCTTGGATTTGGGATGCCGAGGCATGGCGGAGATTAATCGATTAAAGACAAACCAGCAAACGGGCTTTTTCCAAGAGAACGAGGTTTAATAGAGCGTGCTGCCCGGTTGGTTGAAAACGTCTTTTGCGAGCCCACCAAGACGGGTGAGGCCTCCGCCAAGAAATCCTAGAAACCAATCCCGAGGATTTTTCGAATCAGCGAGCCGATTGTTCGCGTGGGATATCTCGCGGTCCATCGCTTGAGCCGGAGTGGATCGGTGTTGGAATCGTTTATTCCGCGATCCATCGTGCTGGCGGTTTTGAAGCCCGCATCTCGGACAAGGTCGACCACTCCTATGTCATAATCCCCAAAGGGATAAGCGAAGTGTTCCACCGCAACGGCAAATCGGTCCTCCAACTTTTTTTTGCTGGAGACAATTTCTTCCTTGGCCTGACCACGGGAAATTCGGGTTAGACGCGGATGTGTGCAGGTGTGGGCACCGATCCGGTTTCCGGCGGCCATCCACTCGCGAATTTGGGTCTCGTTCATCAGGGGGCGAGCTTCCCCGCCCTCCGCTGATTCCCAGTCGCTCGATCGGCCGATACGGTCGGCCACCAGAAAATTGATGGCATGACACCCCGTGTCCTTCATCCCGGGCAGGGCAGACTCCCAGTTGCTGGCGAACCCATCGTCAAAGGTGATTGCAACCGCGGGCGCGGGCCCAGCGAGGCCGGGCGGGACAAAGGCAAAGCCTGCGTCCTTCAATCCCCGGATTTGCCGGACGAAAAGATCAGGGGAGAGATAAAGACCCTTGATTCGAGCATGGCGGGGAGGCGCTTCAATTTTGTGGTAACAAAGGGAGGGAAGACCCCGGGAAAAATGCGCGGCAAAAGGAGCCAGCTCGCTGTAGTAATCCGGGAGGGAGCCCATGAGTCCAAAGGTTATCGGCCCGGTCGGGAGGGCAAAGCTTCAAGCACGGCCTGCACCACCTCGGCAGGCTTGATCCCGGAAAGACATCTGGCCCGGTTGCCCTCACAATCCACACGGCCGGTGGTCTGGCAATCACAAGGCCGAACCAGCACGCGGTGGGATGGTCCTCGGGGAGCCCAGCCGGGGCGACCGACAGAATCGCGGAAAAGCGAAACGGTGGGCTTGCCCAAAGACATGGCCAAGTGGAGCACCCCGGAATCCAGCCCCAAATGGAGTTCGGCCGATAAAAGCAGGGCGGCGAGCCTCCCCACGGACAATCGTCCGGGCAGAATATTCAGTCGCGGGTCCTGCACCAAGGCATGAAGATCCCCGAGGCGGGCCGACTCCCTCTCCGACCCCGTCCCGGAGGCAAAAACATGGAGATCCGGCCGTTTTTCCCAAAGACCCCGGAGGGTGATCGCCCAATCGTCAAGCAACCACTCGTTCAAAGGGGTGCTGGCGGCATTGACGGAAAGATGGAGAGAGGGGCGGGGAACGATTTTTTGTGCCCAAGTACGGTCCTCGGCGGAAATAGCCCAAGACCAACCGGGATCGCCACCCGTCCAACCCAAGTCGCTGAGAATGGCAAGTCGCTGAGAAAAAACCGGCTGGGCCCGGTCCCGTGGCGGAAGCTTCCGGGTAAGGCCCACACGAGCCAAAAACGAGCTTTTGCCGGTCAAATGAGCCACGCGTTCACGAGCCCCGCAGGCCGAGGTGCAGAAAAGGTTGCGATCCGACCCAACCGGAGAGACGGCCGCATCGTATTTCTCCCTTCGAATTTCAAGAATCATGCCCAGACTTTTCCATGGGGGAGGGCTGGGCTTTTTCAGGGGAACAACCCACGTGCGATGAACTTCCGGGACAAGGGCCAAAAGCTCCGACCCCACCTGGGTCGTCATGACATCGACCCGGACTCCGGCCTTGGCCATGGCGCGGATGGCGGGAATGGAGTGTACCGTATCGCCCAAAAAGCCCAGATCCACCCAGAGGACTTTTTTCCAAGGGGGAAGGGGCATGGAGGGATTTTCCCCATCGACGGGCAAAAACCAACACGGAAACAGGGCCTTGGCCGTCAGCGACATTTCGAACATCATCCGGTCATGAGACGAAAGCCCCTGCCCCACGTTGTGGAACGTGCCATCAACCTAAGGGCCCGCGCGCGTGATGTTTTTGATTTTCATCTGCACCCAAAAAATCTTACCCGGGTCAACCCCGCGGGGCTCCGCATTCTCTCCCTGCGGGCTCCGGAAAAGATCCAAGAGGGATCTGAGCTTCATCTCCGGGTTTCCAGCTGGGGCATTCCCCAGAAATGGGATGTGGTGGTGCGAGAGATCCGGAACTTTGAGGGTCAGCCTGCCAAGGCGGCAATCCTCGACGAGGCGGTGAGGGGGCCATTTCCCTTTTGGCGACACCTTCACGAGTTTTGGCAGGCCCCGGATGGATCGACGGGGCTCGCCGACCGCGTGGAGTTCCTGCCTCCGGGAGGAGTAGTCGGGATCGTTTTGGTTCCCTTCATCAAATTCATGCTTGGAAAAATGTTCGAGGCCCGACACGAGGCAACGAGGCGGTTCTTGGAGAAAAGATAGACTTGGGCCGCACCCCAGCGGGGATTTTTTCCTATGCTGCCGCGGCCAGCGGGGCGGAGAGAAGATGCTGAACGGGACCGATGTTGGCCCAATCCACCTTGACGTGCTGTTTGAGCATCGTCTTGTGGCTGACAAAGGAAACCTTGCCGGCTCGAACCCCGTGTTCATGCACCAAGCGCGTGGCCTTGACGTCATAACAACAATATTCAGCCACCTGGGCGTGCTTTCCCTGCCTCCACCATTGGATGGCTTCCATCCCGGAGCTGGTTTTTTTCACCCCGCAGGTGGCATCGGCCACCGCATCCAGACCCACCCGGTGTCCGATTCTTTCCTCCAGGCTGACCATCAGATCGAGGGTAGGCACGGTGGAGAAATCAAACACCGAGTAGGCGGAAAGCACGGCGTAATCGAAGCGGATGACATTGAAGCCGACCACCAAATCGGCCCGGCGCAGATCCGAAATCAGCCGCTCGACATCCTTTTCCAGATAGACCTCGTAGGCAGCCCGATCGGAGTGGTAGAGCACAGCCACCGCCAGTCCCATCTTGTCGATGTGCCCCCAACCACCCACTTCCGAGGCGATTTTTTGGGTTTCCAGGTCAAAGTAGACGATCTTTCCCATGCGGAAGTGAAATCGCAGACCGCACGAAAAAGGCAACCCCCCACTGGGAGCGCGCGGGTTAGGCTTGTGAATTTCTCTCCCACAGGCTATAACGGCAGGCTATGACTGACTCCAGATTAGCCAGACAAACAGCGGAAAGACTCATCGGCTCGCGGGCCCAACTCCTCAAATTCACCTGTCTCCTCGGTTTTGACGGGTTTCTCGACTCCATTCTCCAGGTGGTGGACCAGCGCCAGACGGCGACCAAATATCTTCCCTACACCTCCATCAAGCCCTTTGCCAAGAAAGTGGGGGAGGCGGCAGGCAAAAGCGCCAACTTTGAAGTCGTCCCCACCATGGAGAAGATCGGGGGCAACGGCCCCTTGATGGCCTTCGCCATGTCCACCCTCGGGGCTCCGGTGGAGTACCTCGGAATGTGCGGTTATCCCAAAATCCATCCCGTCTTCGCAGAATTCGCCAAGCGGGCAAAAGTCCACTCCTTCGCCGAGCCGGCTCTGACCTCCGCCCTCGAATTCAACGACGGAAAAATCATGCTCGGTCAACTAGCGTCGACAAGCTGGTTCAGAAGCTCTGGTCCTCGGCCGATTTCGTAGGAATGGTCAACTGGACGATGTTGCCCCATATGTCGGCCATCTGGAAAAAGCTTCTTACCGAATACAAGCCAGTGAAACCGGGCAAACGGAAGCAGATGTTCTTCGATTTGGCCGACCCGGCCAAGCGGATCGAGGCCGACCTGCTGGCCGCGCTCAAGATCATCGGGGAGTTTCAGTCGGAAAACGACGTCACCCTGGGTCTGAACGAGAGTGAAGCCCTGCATGTGGCCAAGGTGCTCCGGCTGAAGGGTGCGGCCAAAAACCCCAAGGGCTACGCCTCCCTCGCCGGGGCCATCCGCGAAAAGATGGGCATTCAGGTGGTGGTCATCCACCCCGTGGAGTACGCCTGCGCGGCGGATGCCGAAGGCGAGGTCTTCGTCAATGGGCCGTATACCTCCAAGCCAAAGATCAGCACGGGAGCGGGCGACCACTTCAACTCCGGCTTCACCATCGGACGACTGCTCGGATTGGGTCTGGCCCACTCCCTCCAGTTGGCCGTGGCCGCCTCCGGATTCTACGTCCGGCACGCCAACAGCCCGAACCGCGAGCAGTTGGTGCGCTTCCTGCAAACGCTGTAAAGGCAAGTTTCGGCCTTGGCCCTGTTGGTCCGGGCCCCCACAGGATCAACCCGGCGTCAACTCCCTCAGGGTCGATCTCGGCCTTAGCCCCAATTTTTAGCTTCGCGCCTTTTTATACATCTCCAACGCCCGGATGCGCTGCTTGGCGTGGTCAACCATTGGAGCGGGATAGGTCAGGAGGTCGGCCTCGGGAACGTACTGGGCGATAAATTTTCCTTCCGGATCGAACCTCTCCGCCTGGCTGGAGGGATTGAAAATGCGGAAATAGGGCTGGGCGTCGGTGCCGGTGCCCGCGGCCCACTGCCAGCCGCCGTTGTTCGCCGCCAGATCGCCGTCAAAAAGTTTTTCCATGAAATACCGCTCCCCCCACTGCCAGGAAATGAGAAGGTCCTTGGTCAGAAAAGAGGCCACAATCATTCGCAGGCGATTATGCATCCATCCCGTCCGGTTCAGCTGGCGCATGGCGGCGTCCACGATGGGAAATCCCGTGCGACCCTGGCACCAGATCTCAAACTTTTCCCGGTTGTTTTCCCACTCCACCCGGTCGTACTCGGGGCGGAACGATCCGGAGGCCACGTGGGGAAACTCCCAGAGAATCTGTTTGTAAAAATCCCTCCAGATCAACTCGCCGATGAAGACATCCACCTCCCGCCGGCTTTTTGGATCCTCGACCCGGACCCGCCGCGCCTCGGCCAGGACGGTGCGGGGGGAAAGGGTTCCAAAGCGGAGATGAGCGGAGAGCCGAGAGGTGGCATCCTGCTGAGGATAGTTTCGCCGTTCCGAATAGTGCCGCAGATTTTTGGCGGCGAAGGCACGGAGGGCATCCCGGGCTGCCTTTTCTCCCGCTGGGGGCAAGGGAATATCGCAGGGCTGGATTCCGACTTGTTCGGGGGGCGGCAAGGGAGCTGGCTTGATGCCCTTGATCGGAGAAAGTTGCCTCGGACGGGGCAATGGATCCTGCGGGGGAAGAGAAAGCCAGGCGCGTGAGTAAGGAGTGAAAACAGTGTAGGGGCCCCCGGCCGCCCTCTGGACCCTGCCCGGAGGATGTATGAGGAGATCGTCGCAAGATATGATTTCCAGGCCCTGGGATTGCAGAGCCCGATCGACTTTTGCATCCCTTTTGCGCGAAAAGGGCTCCACATCCTTGTTATAGAAAATCTTTTTGGCCCCGATTTCCTTGGCAAGAGCCGGGAGCTCAACCTCGGGATGTCCTTTTCGGACTATAAGAAGGCTTCCTATGGATTGCAGGTTGGCCGCCAGGCTCTCCAAGCAGGCGTAGAGGTAAGCAGGTCGGCGTACGCCCAGGTCTTTCGCCGCCAAAATGGACGGATCGAAAACAAAAACCGGGGCCAGAGGAACCCCCTCCGCCGCCGCACAATGCAACGCGGTATGGTCGGCGACACGCAGATCCCGGCGAAACCAAACGAGGACGGGTGCCGCGGCCATTTTTTTTTCTTAGCGCGGCGGGCGCGCGCCGCACGCGCAAACCGCAAGCCGGCGCACTTTTCCCTCGGAAAACGGGTTTTTTATGCGGAGATATTTTGTCAAGCGATCTTCGAAAGAAAAATTTTCCAAAAAAATAAAATTTCCTCTTGCAGACTTTTTTTCGTTGATGATGATTCACGTCCCCGAAACAAAAAAAGAAAGAGAGAAACAAAACGAATGAACAATCCTCCTGAAGTATGGGTCAAGGTTTGCCGGGAACTCGAAAAGGTTATTTCCCCCGACGCCCTCCACCGCTGGTTCTCCTCCATCGTCCCCCTTTCCTACGACTCCGGTCGCCTGGTCCTGGGGGTGGAAAACGCCATTTACCAGTATTGGATTGAGGAAAACTACCTGAACCAGTTGCGGGAGTGTGCCACTTTGGCCGTGGGCCGAGAGGTGAAGATCAGCTTTGATGTGGTGGGATCCAAGGATCGGCCTGCCCCAACGGCGGAGGACCACCTCCTACAGGCCGAGGGAAAAGAAAAGTCCAAGCCCCTCTCCAGCGAGTTGGTCAGCCGTTACACCTTCGAATCCTTTGTGGCCGGGGTGAACAGCCAATTTGCCCATGCCGCTGCCACGGCGGTGGCCGATGCCCCCGCCCGCACCTACAACCCCCTCTTCATCCACGGATCGGTCGGTCTGGGCAAGACCCACCTGCTTCACGCCATCGGCCACCGGATCATGCAGAAAAAGAAGGGGGCCAAAATCGTCTACGTGACCTCGGAACAGTTCACCAACGAATTCATCTCCGCCATCCAGCACGGCGAGCTTGTTAAATTCCGGCGCCGCTTCCGCCAAGCCGATTGCCTTTTGATCGACGATGTCCAGTTCTTCGCAGGCAAAGACCGTTCCCAGGAGGAATTCTTCCACACTTTTAACGCGCTATTCGACGGCAACCGCCAGATCGTGCTTTCGAGCGACAGCCCTCCGGGGGATGTGGCCAACCTGCAGAAGCGTCTGGTCTCACGCTTTGAGTGGGGCCTGAGCGCAGAGCTGCAGTCTCCCGACATCGAAACCCGCATGGCGATTCTCCGGAAAAAGACCTCGACCATGCAGATCCGGCTCGGTGAATCCGTCCTGCACTTCATTGCAGAGCGCGTGAAGACCAATGTGCGCCGCCTGGAGGGTGCTTTGAACCGCGTCGCCGCCTGGGCGGCCCTGCACGACCGCCACATCACCCCGGCGCAGGTCGAGGAGCTACTCAAGGACTTCATCCAGCAGGAGACCAAGCCCATTGTCACCATCGAGCTGATCCAGCGCCGGGTGGCTGAAGGCTATGACCTGCGCGTGGCGGATATGACGAGCAAACGTCGGCCGGCTCACATCGCCTTGCCACGAATGGTGGCGATGTATTTGAGCCGCAAAATGACCGGCAAAAGCCTTCAGGAGATCGGCGAATCGTTCGGTGGGCGGGATCACGGCACCGTTCTCCACGCCTGCAAGACGATCACCTCCAAAATGCAGAGTGATGACCGCCTGCAGCAGATGGTCGGGCTTCTGACCCACAAACTCGAAGAGCCTGCGGACCGCTAAGTCGGCACCGCGCCCCACTTTGTGTTAAAAAAACCTCGCCGCTGGGGTGTGCCCGAATCCGCCGGGCCGAAAAAAGAAAAAGACCCGTTCCCCCACGGATTCAGGTCAAAAGTTTTTCCCCTCCTACCAAGGCTTTCTTACGCGTTGTTCCTGTGGAAATCTCAGGTTGATGCACATTTACTGACCGCTACAGAGAGGGATTCGGACCGGCTGTGAATAGCTGCAAAAACCCCGTGGGTGAAGGGTGGAAAAAACTTCCACCGGCGAATAAGCCTGGCCAAGAGCCCGATCTATCCACCGCTTATTCTTTTTGTAATGTCATGCCCGTTCGTGCTTTACTGGGAATCTCATGGGTTATCCACCTGCTTATGATTATGGTGTACTTGATTCTATTTTCACCTATCCCAATCTCCTGACCACGCACCTTTCATGAAACTCATCCTGCAAAAACAAAAGTTCCTCGGCGCATTGTCGGCCGTACAAAACGTGGTTAGCACCCGAACACCGATTGGAATCCTGAACAACCTGCTATTAAGGGCCGCGAGCTCGAATCTCCAGATTTCCGCCACGGATCTTGATATCGGTATCCGCACTTCCTGCGAGGCGGGGGTGGAGAAGCCCGGGGCGGTCACCCTTCCGGCCCGGCGCCTCTTCAGCATTGTGCGGGAATTGCCCTCCGAGGAGCTGACCTTGGACGTGGATGCAAAATACGGCGCCACCATCCGGTGCGGGGCGGCCTTTTTCCGCATCATGGGGATGCCTGAGGAGGAATTTCCGGCGATTCCCGAGTTCCCCTCCAAGGGAGGGGACAAGAACCCGATCTACAAAATCGAGCAGAAAGGGCTGAAGGAGCTGATCAAGAGAGTTTCCTATGCCATGTCGGCCGACGAGAAACGCTACGTTCTCAACGGCCTATTGGTTTGCCTTAAGGAGGCCAAGCTTACGCTGGTGGCCACCGATGGTCGCCGGCTGGCCCTTGCCGACCAGGAGTTGGAGTTCCCCAAGTCAGGTGAGCGCGAGTTCATTCTGCCGGCCAAGGCGGTATTGGAGTTGCAGCGGTTGCTGGGGGACAAGGAGGAGGTGGCTTTTGCCGTTTTGGAAAACCAGATCCTGTTCCAGTTCGGCCCGACCCTGATTTCCGCCAAGATGGTGGAGGGCAATTACCCAAATTACCGGCAAGTCATCCCGGCCCAGGCCAAAGAGCGTGTCACCTTGGAGCGCGAGCTGTTCCTCAACTCCGTGCGGCGGGTGGCCCTGCTTTCGAGCGAAAAGTCCAACTCGGTCAAACTCACCTTTACCAAGAACAACCTGGAGATTGCGGCCAACACCCCGGATGTCGGTGAGGCGAGGGAATCGATCCCCGTCCAGTACAAGGGGAAGGATTTTGCCATGGCCTTCAACCCCGAATTTCTGGCCGACCCGCTGAAAAACATCGACAGCGACACGGTGCATTTTGATTTCATCGACGAACTCAGTCCCGGCGTGATCCGCTACAACAAGCCGTTCCTTTACGTGATCATGCCGATGCGCACGGCCTGAGCCGTCCGGCGTGCTCCGCCGACTCCGCCTTACCTCCTTTCGCTGCCACGCGGCCGCCGATCTCGATTCGCTCGGGTCCCGTGTCCTCCTGATGGGGGCCAACGGACGGGGCAAGACCACCCTGTTGGAGGCGGTCAGCATTTTAGGTCGACTGCGTTCCTTCCGAACGCGCACCTTGCGTGATCTGACCCGACACGGGGCCGAGGGATGGAGGGTGGAGGGTTCGTGGGCCGACGAGGCCGGGCCGGTGAGGCTTGGGGTTGTCTGGAGGGGGCAGGGCAGGGAGCTGGAGATCGACGGCCGCACGGGGGCGAGCACGGAGGAGTTTTGGGGCCGGGCCCTGGTGGTCGTGGCCCAAGGCGGTGACTTTTCCATTTTCGAGGGAGGCTCGGCCGAACGCCGGGCCGGCTTTGATATTTTGTTGGCGGGAATCCAATCCCCATGGCTGGGGACTTTGCGACGCCTCAAGGAGGTGGTGCGGCAAAGGGCCGCCCTGTTGCGTAGCCCGCATCCCAACCGCACAGAGTGGGAAGTCTGGACGAAGCAACTGGCGGAGCTGGAACAAAGCCTCCGCCCTGCGCGGGAAGAGCTGGCTCGGAGATTTGTGCCCCACTTGGAGGAGGTCCACCGGGAACTCACGGAGGGCGCGGAGAAACTTCAAGTCACCTATCAGCCCTTGGGGGATATTCCCAGCGCCGGGCCGGAACGGGAGGAGCTTTGGATTCGGGAACGGGAACGGGGTCTGAACCTTGTGGGTCCGCAACGGGATGACTGGGATTTCAGCCTGGGGGGCAGAAGCCTTTCGCGTTTCGGCTCGGAAGGTCAGCGACGATCTGCCTGCCTGGCGGTCCGGTTGGCTGAGCTTCACCTGATCCGGGAAACCCGAAAAAGAACACCGGTCTTGCTGGTGGATGACGCCCTCAAGGAGCTGGACGAAAAGCGCCGGGGGGCTTTTTGGAAGCTGGTTCCCCCCGAAGCGCAGGTCTTATACGCATCGGCCCATGACCGGCCGGATGAGGGTGGGGATTCGTGGGTTATTCTTCAGATTTCCCCCGGGGCGGTTCGTTCCGTGGCGGCGTGAGCCTTGCCAAAAGCTGCGCCGAGCCGATACGCTTCTCGTCCATTTGACCACCCAAAAAAACGTGAAGGAGTTCAACCATGGCCACTGAAGTAGGACCTGTCCAAACCGTCGAGGCCCCGCCTCTGAAACCCCTCCGCATTCCGAACCGGCTTGCCGGAACCCCCAAGCAGGGGCCCAAATATCCGGTCAAAGTTCGCAATGCCGCAGGCCAGGAAGTGGTGCTGGCCGATCCAACGATGACCCGGGCGCTGGTGGCCTTGATGGACACCCATGCAGTGATTGGAGGGGCGGCCTGCCATTGGGGAGGCCCGGCGGCCCTGGCCGAAATCATGGCGGCGATTCACGGGGTGATGTTCGCCGAGAAAGGGCGGCCTTGGCACGAGGCTTATAATTTTGTCAACGATGCGGGGCATACTGAAAACGGGGTTTACGCTCTACGCGCGCAATACGGCTTTGATGGAATGACGTTTGACGACCTGAAAAAATTCCGCTCGATCCAGAGCAAGCTGACCGGTCACGGGGAGAGCCACCTCAACCCTGAGGGGGTTTTCATCAGCAACGGTCCGTTGGGATCCGGGATTCCTGTGGCGCAAGGATTGGCCCTCGGCGACAAATTGGCGAAACGCGACCGGTTGACGTTCTGCGTGATCTCGGACGG
>RHAF01000023.1 GCA_010028775.1 Verrucomicrobiota bacterium
CGGACTGCAGAGCCTGCAATCGGCGTTGATGGTGGCTTTGGCCGGGGGGGAGGTTTTTCGGAGCAGTTTGAAACGCAGGGCTGGTTTGTTGGCCTGTGCCGCTGCGGTGGCGGTGGGGGGAAACCTTGCCCGGGCGGTGACCCTGGGGATGATCGGAAACCGATCCGGGCCCGAGGAGGTTGAGCATTGGCACAACCTTCTGGGGATGGGAATTCTGGTTGCGGTGGTTTTGGCCGTTTGGTGGATGGCCGCGAACACGGGATCGCCCCAAATCCAGATCCGCGCTACCCCCAACTTGGTGCCCGACGCCAAGCAGGGCAGGGTCTCGGGAACGTTGGCCTGGATTTGGGTGGTGGGGGTCTCGTTTTTTGTCTGGGGTTGGTACTCCAAGGGCGTGAGTTCCGTAATCCGGCCGGTGCTGGTCTTGCGGAGGGAGGTGGTGCGGGAGGATGTGCCCAAGGCCGTGTCCGACACGTTGCGGGCGGATCAGGGCGACTACTTTCACCAGGGAAAAATCTCGGGGTATCACTTTTGGTGGTCGCCGGGCCGGGGAAAAGCCAACCCATTTGGGCATCGGCCGGAGCATTGCATGCCGGGTGCCGGCTGGAGCATGCAAGGGGAAACCACCGAATTTTCCGCGGAGATCGACGGGCAGAGGACGGTGTGGGCCGTGATCCCTTTTGAGAGGCCAGACGAGAAGGCGATCATGCTTTGGGCCAACTGGATGGACGGCCAACCCTTGGAACCCAAAGAGTATGACCGTTTGCGGGAGATGTACTTTCACAAGGACAGGACCCTGGAGTTCGTCTTCCGACGGATCAGCAGCTTTCCCTACGAACTGGCGGCCTGCCTGATTCCGGGGGAAAAGCCTGATCAGGAGGAGATGACGCGCATCGTCCGTGAGCTGTTTCACGGTCAGAGACCAGATGTGGATGGCCGAACTTCCCCCTTTCGGGATAAGCTTTTCCGATGAAGCGGCAGGCCAAGCTCTCATCCGGTCGGGCAGAGGAAAGGGCAGGTTGGGGTTATCCCTTCCGGATGGTTTTTGCGGATGTGGTGGGCCTCGCCGTGACGGTTGCCGGTTTCCATGTCTTCCGGATAGGTCAAATTCCGTCGTATTGGCCGTTGGAAGTTTTTTTGGTCTCGCTGGTGTTCAGCCTGCTGGCGCTTTTTGTCTCCGGAGCCTATTTGGAAAAGTCCGACAAGCTGTCGCTGGAATACGCCACGGTCCATTTGTCCTCTTTCCTGCTGGTTTTTCCCCTGCTCATGACCTCGGTGTATGCCTTTACAGCCTACAGCGAAAGGATGAAGCCCGCCCGGGCGGTGGTGATCCCTGCGATCTTCAGCTTTGCCTTGCTTTCGCTGGTCATCCGCCGGGCGAGCTATCAAAGGATGATCCGCAACAAAGGAAAGGGTTACTTTGCTATCCTGGGTCGACCCGATGATCTGCGTTCCTTGTGGCATGAGCTTTTGGAGAAAAACAATCCGGCTGAATTTGATTTCAGATTTCATGATGTCGTAAACCGAAAAAAGACGAATTTGGCGGGTGTCCGTTCCCCCGAGATAGGGCCTTGGAGTCTCCAGGCGCTGAAGCAACCGGACCCCAACCGGGTGGGTATCGTGATGGCTTCCCACCTGCGGGAACTTCCCGCGGGGCTGCATAAAAAACTGGCGGAGATCCATCTTTCTGGAAACCGGGTCTACACGGCGGAGTCCTTTGCCGAGAAGGTGTTTGGCAAAGTTCTTCTTCGGGATTTGGACGAGGAGTGGGTGTTGGACCGGGAGTTGAATCTGACGCAAAGTGCCAGTTACGGGCGATTGAAGGAAACCCTCGACCGGGCGATGGCTTTTTTTCTTCTCCTTCTTTTCCTTCCGGTGATTGTTCTGGCCGCCGGGGTCATCCTCCTTCTTGATGGCCGCCCCGTTTTTTACCTGCAAAAGAGAAGGGGTCTGGGGGAAGAGGTCTTTGAGGTGATCAAGTTCCGCACCATGAAGAACCGAAAAGAGGCGGGGTCCGATTACACGGGGGAGAGGGACGAGCGGATCACCCTTTTGGGGAGAATTCTGCGACCCTCCCGCATCGATGAACTGCCCCAACTATGGAATGTTCTGATGGGGCAGATGAGCTTGATCGGGCCCAGGGCCGAGTGGGTCAAATTGGTGGAGCGTTATGAAAAGGAGATCCCCTATTATTTCTTGCGACATGAGGTCCGCCCCGGTTTGACGGGCTGGGCACAGGTCAACTTCCCCTACGGATCCAACCTGGAGGACACCCGGGAGAAACTCCGTTACGACCTGTTTTACATCCGCAACCACTCCTTCCTGCTGGATTTCCAGATCGTACTGAAGACGGTCTATGTGGTCATGGCCAAGGTGGGGGGGAAGTAGCCCGGAAATTAAAGAATCGAGATATTCAGAATTCGGGAAGTTTATTGGTGTGGCAGAGCTTCCAAGACTAATTTTGGGGTCAGGATTTCAGGAAGGAGGACGGGGGCGGAACTATCCGGACGGAGGATAACATAGGTGGGAACGCCTTCTCTCCCGTATTTTTGCAGGGCGGCGGTGATCCCTGGGTCCCGGCGGGTCCAGTCGGCCACGAGAAACGCGATATTTTTACGGCGCAAAGCATCCCGGACTTCGGGCCGGGACAGGACCAACCGCTCATTGACCTGGCAGGTCAGGCACCACGCGGCGGTGAAATCGATCAGGACGGTCCGGCCGGAGGCGAGTTGGCGTGAGACCTCCTCCTCGGACCACGGAAGCCGGTCCGCATGAATCGCGGGAATCCCCGCGACAGCCGTGTGAAGCCGGGGGAGGGGTAGAAGGATGGATAAAGCCAGAAGCAACAGGCCTACGATTTTCAGGCGTTTGCAAGGGGGAAAGGTCCCTTGTGCCCGGCCGTAGAGTACGAGACCGGTGGTCAGGATCAGGCAGGAAAGGAGAAGGAGGGGAAAAACCGGCGCACCGCAAAGGCGGAGCAGCACCCAGAGCAGCCATCCCACGGCACCGAACATCGGGAGCGAGAGAATTTTTTTGAAGGTGTTCATCCAAGCGCCCGGTTTTGGGAGAAAGGAAAGAACTCCCGGAAAAAAAGAAAAAAGGAGGACCGGAAGGGCGAAACCCAGAGCCAGGGAGGAAAAAACAAGGAGAGTGCCGGCGGGTGGAAGGGCGAAGGCGGCGGCGAGGGCCACGCCCATGAAGGGGGCGGTGCAGGGGGAAGCCACGGCCACGGCCAGAAGACCGGAAGCAAGAGCCCCGGTCCAACCGTGGCCGCTGTTCTTTGCGGCGAGGCCCGATAAGAGCACGGGGAATTCGAATTGTCCGAGCAGGTTGAGGGAGAGAGCCAAGAGAAGAGCGAGAAGCAGCCAAACCACTGGTGGGGACTGCAACTGAAACCCCCAACCGAGGGCATGGCCCGAGGAGCGCAGGAGAAGCAGAAGCCCGGCGAGAAATAGAAGGGAGAGAAGGACTCCAGCGCCGAAAGCCATGCCTTCCCGGCGGGCGGAGGACCGGCTTTCCCCCGAGATTTGAACCAAATGGAGCGCCTTGAGGGATAGGATGGGGAAGACGCAGGGCATGACGTTGAGAATCAGTCCGCCGAGAAAGGCAAAGAGAAAAAGCAAGGGCCAGCCCATGGTAGCGGCAGAGTTAGTTATCCATGGGGTCGAGATCTCGATAGACCGGTGTCCGGCGGTGTCCCATGGCTTTTCCGCCACGAGGAGTCCGGAGATGGTTTGGGGTAGCCTGGCTTTTTCCACGAGGGGAATCCGAAGGGTTTGGCGGTGTCCCTCGCGGATATTTTTGGCGGGCCGAAATTCATCGACCCATCCTGCCTCGGCGGGAAAGTAGGCCACGGATCCGGTCTCGGACAGGGCTTGCCAGGAAAGCTCCAGGAACCCCTCTGTTTGTCCGGCCTGAATCTGGAGGGAGGGGATTCGGACGGGGAGGGCGTGGCGTGCTTTTTCAATCTCTCCATCCATGGCCGACGGACCGGGGGGGTAGGTAAGATCGAGCCGGGCGCGACCCGGGAGGCAAGCTTCCTTGCAGACCAGCCAATCGAGCTCTGCCACAAGTTTCACCGGTCCACTTTTCCAATCCGCCGGGGGTGCTATTTCCGTTAAAAGAACCGTTTCGTTCTGGTATCCATAGCTGACCAAAGGCGGGGTCAGGATTTTTTCCGGAAAGGGAAAGCGGAGGGGGCCGGCGGAAAATCCCGGGGGCAGATTCCATTTCACCGAGGGGGGCATGCCGGAGTCGCCGGGATTGGACCAATAGATGTGCCAACCGGGTTCCGGTTGGAAGCGGATGCCCACCGTCAGGGGGAAGCCCGGAGAGGATTGGCCGGTGAAAAGGTCCACAGTGGCCTGGGGCGTGCGGGCCGAGGGGGCGGCCCAACCTGCCTGAAGGGCCAAGGCGAGAAGGGCAGGAAGGCCAAGGATTTGGAAGCGCATGGCTTTACGCTAGTCTAATTTTTGCCCATGGAAACGGTTTCCGCCGATTTGGCCAAGCAGCTGCGCGATCTGCCCCATCGGCCAGGGGTATATCTTTTTCGGGACCGGTTTCACCGGGTGATTTATGTGGGTAAGGCCCGGGACCTACATCGACGTGTGGGGCAGTATTTTCATCCCTCGAGAAAATTCGGTGCGGACCTGAAGACAAGGGCCCTGCTTCAGAGTATCGCGGAGTTGGAGACCCATGTGGTGAGGAGTGAGCCTGAATCCATCCTGCTCGAGGGGCGGTTGATCAAGGAGTATCGCCCGAGGTACAACGTCAGTTTCCGGGATGACAAACGGTTCCTGCTGGTGCGGGTCGACCCGGAGGAGCCGTTTCCCCGGTTCCAGATGACGCGGAGCCGGAAAGACGACCGGGCGCGATATTTCGGACCTTTCGCCCATTCCGGCGCCCTGCGCCAGACTCTTTCCCTGATGAGAAGGAAATTCGGACTTCGGTCCTGCCGGCCGGAGATCCCCGGTGAAAAGGACTACCGACATTGCCTGGATCACGTGATCCGCAACTGCAGCGCCCCATGTATGGGCAAGATTTCCCGGGCCGCCTATGCGGGAAGGGTGGAACAGGCCTGCGAATTTTTGGAGGGGAAGACGGCGGAAATGAGGGATTCCCTTAAGGAGGAGATGAAGCGTGCGGCGGCGAGGCGGGATTTTGAGAAGGCGGCCTCCTTACGCAACCTGATCGAGGATCTGAAGAAGACGACCCGTCCGGCAAGGAGGTTTTTCCGGACCCTTCCGAGCACGGTGGTGCCGGAAAGGGAATTGGAGGCTCTCCGGGATGTCCTGCAACTGGAGGCCGTTCCATCACGGATCGAGTGCTTCGATATCTCGAACATCTCCGACACCCATAGCGTGGCTTCGATGGTGGTCTTCCGGAACGGCAGGCCCTCGAAGCCAGCCTACCGCCGTTACCGGATTCAGGGGGTGGAGGGGCAGGACGACGTGGGGTGCATGGCGGAGGTGATCCGTCGTCGTTGCCGGAGGTTGAAGGCGGAAGGGGAGCAACCCCCGGATCTGATGGTGGTGGACGGGGGGAAGGGCCAACTGGGAGCGGCGGTGAGGGAGTTACAGGACGCCGGATGGGAGATGGTGCCGGCGATTGGGTTGGCGAAGCAGCATGAAGAAATTTTCCGGCCAGGCCGGTCCGAGCCAATCACCCTGCCTCTGGACCATCCGGCGGTGCGTTTGCTCCAGAGGGTTCGCGATGAGGCCCATCGGGTGGCCAACGGATATCACCAACTTCTTATGAAGCGGCGGATGGAGGAGAGTGAGTTGGACGGGATCCCGGGGGTTAGCGCGGTGCGCAAAAGGGCCCTGTTGCGGGCTTTCGGATCGGTGGACCGGATTTCGCGGGCCCGGGCGGAGGAGTTGGCCGGAGTGGAGGGGGTGGGAAAGAAGGTGGCATCGGCGATCCAGGAATATTTTCAACGTCCCTGAAAAGGGCAGAGGAACTTTTATTTGGCGGAGGTCCGCCACACCCCGTCCCAGTCCTTGGGGGGAGGGCTTTTTTTGATGGCGGGGATGCGGGTCAGAAACTCCAGTGATGGGCCATCATCCGGGCGGATCCGGAGGCATTCCTGGAAGGCCTTGGTGGCCTCCTCCCACTTTTGCTCGCGGTATAGCTGGAGTGAATCGGCATAGAGGTTGACCAGTTTCTGGGTGACCCCGTCGAGCGACCCCGATCGACCGAGCAACTCGTAGATGCGAACCGGTTCGGCTTTGCCAAAAACGGTGACGAGGTCGATTTCCCGGGCCTCGATGTGGGTTTCCGAAAGACGGAAGCACTCCTCGTTGAGAAGCACCGAGGTTCCGTAGATCTTGTTGATGCCCTCCAATCTCGATGCGGTGTTGACCGTGTCACCGATGACAGTGAAGGACTTGGTGGTGTCCGAACCGACCGTGCCAATGACGGTGTCTCCGGTGGCCAGGGCCATCCTGACGTGGAACTTGGGGGCATTCCGGCGCAAACCGGTGATGTCAGGGACCTCCTCTCGGACCCGATTGAAGGATTCCAGAAGATCGAGGCAGGCATAACAGCCGTCCCGGGCGTGGCTTTCCCCTTCCGAAAAGGGGCTGGCCCAGAAGGCCATGACCGCATCCCCGATGAATTTATCGACAATCCCATGGTGGCGGCGCACCGCCTGGGTGGAGACGGTGAAGTAACGGTTGAGCAGTTTGACCAGACTCGCCGCGGTCAATTGCTCCCCGATGGTGCTGAAGTTGGAGATATCGGAGAAAAAAATGGTGACCCGTCGGCGTTCGGCCACCTCTTTCAGCTCCCCCGTCGAGGGGTCGACGACATTGGCAACAATCCTTGGGTCGAGGAACTGGCCGAAGGCTTCGCGCAACTTCTCCTTGGCCTTGAGCTGTTCGACCATGTGATTGAAGGAGTCGGTCAAATCCCCGATCTCGTCACGGGAGGTGACGGGCAGGGGATCCGTCAGTTCGCCGTGGGCCGTTTTGCGGAAGGCAACGGTCAGGCGGTGGAAGGCCGTCTGCAGCCGGCCTGTGATGACGAGAAAAACGAGAAGGCCCAAGATTCCGGCCACCGAAAAAATGACTAGGTTCGTCCAGATGATGGTGAAGATGTTGGCGGCGGTCTCGGAGGCGGAATCGAGGATCAGCTGATTGGCGGTTTCGCGTGCTTTTTCGTAGATGGGATCCAGATTGGAATACTCTTCCATCTTCAGGAGGCTGGCCTTTGCCTCGGTCGTCTTTCCTTGGGACCCAAATTCGATGGTTTTCATGGCGGCTTGCACGAAGCCCATGGTCTGCTCGTTGAGGTTTTTGAGGGAGCCCAGCAGTTTGGCCATGACCAGTCGGTCCTCGATATCGTTTCGGACGTTATCACTACCCATCTCGCAGGCGTGGATGGCCTCGGTAAAAAGGCGCCGGATAATTTCCTCCAGTTGTTTGGAGCGGGCGAGGTGGTGCTGGATCTTTTCCGGTTCAAGGACCCGAACCTGTTCCGCCATGTCGTGGGCGATGAGTTCCAGCTCGTAGGTATAGACATCCAAGGCATTGACGTTGGCCATGATGGGAACGTGGTATTCGGCGATGCCCCGGACCTCTTCCCCGGAGTCCTTGACGAAATAGAGTGTAACCGTCAGAGCCACGGCAAAAAGGATGAGCAAGGCGAACACACCCGTCATGATTTTGGCCCGCAGAGATGCTCCCATGGGGCTAGCGTAGAAGAAGGAACTATCTGATTCGAGATGAGAATTGGGCGGCTAAAAGGAGATGGGATTTGAAAGATAAAAAATAGGTCATTTCCCCAAATCCTAGCTTTTATCGTCTGGCGGCCCTGCGGGCCACGATCCAGACACCCTCCTCGCCGCGCGGTTCGAGAAAACGGGCCAATTTCCTGAGACCCACCCTTGAAATCCATTTTTCCACCTGACTCTTGGTGGGACGACGCGAGGCAAGGACGATCCGGGACCCCTGAGTGGTGATCCAGCGGGCCTCCACCCGTGCAAGGGCTACCTGGCGGGGATCACGAAAGACCCCAAAGACCAATCGCCCCGGCGGGAGGCGCGGGCGAAACCGGAGGACGGCGGCTTCCAACCAGCGCCGAGTCGGAAGGTTGTCGTATTGCCCCAATACCCTGCGGGCGCCGATCCGACCCTTTTGGCCCGGTGCCAGGTTGGCGCTAAAGAGGAGTAGATCGCCGCGGTTCATCCGGCGGGCAAGACGGCGAAGGAGAGGAAGAGGATCGAGATTGGGCAGAACTCCGTAAAGAGTGAACACTCGTTTTGTGAAAGGCGGGAGATGGAGCGCGGGTAGGGAGTTGGAGAGGTCGATCTTCCGAAAAGTCTTTTTATGGGCTGGCAGGTGTCTGGAGGCTTGGCGGGCCAGGGACAGGTTTGTATCTGCGGCAAGAACGTAAGACGGTTTCGGCAGTTTGCCAAAAAGAAGGGATTCCTTGGTCCCGTCGGCGCATCCGAGGGCCACGAGGGAGTAGGGGGTGGTGAGAATCTTGCGAAGGATGGAAGCGGGGCGTAGGTAAAGCCTGCGGACCGATGGACGATGGCGAAAAGGGGAACAGTTGAGGTGAACTTGGCGCCAAAGGCGACCCAAGCCGGGATTGGAGTAGAGGGCAGACGCAGGTAGCTCCTGGGGCATGAGTTGAGTTTAATGGAAAATGACAGGGATAGGTAGGATTCCGAGGGCTCGGGTGGTGATCCCGGGAAAAGATCCGCCGCCCGAACCATCCGCTGAGGGCGGGGGGTGCGGGCGGCAGTATCGCCACCAAACTTTCTTGGGACTTAAGCCAAACGGACTAGGCCGCCCCGATTGACCAGCCGACGGAAATATTCGGGGAAGTTCTCCTCCTTGAGAAGGCGCCGGCGGAGCTTGTTCAGGGCCGAGTTCTGGATCTGGCGGATCCGCTCCCGGGTGACATGGAGTTTTTCGCCGACCTCTTCAAGGGTTTTTTCCTGCTGGTCCTCATCGAGGCCGAAGCGGAGACGGAGAATCTCCATCTCCCTGGCGCTGAGAATTTCCAGACTGCGGCTGACGGCCTCGCGGAAGTCAACCTTGGCGTGTTCTTCGGTTGGGTCGACGGCCTCCGGATCGGCCAAGAGGTCGACGAGAGTGCCATCGTCCCCGTCCTGGCCGATGGATACATCGAGAGAGACTGTACCGGCAGAGACCTCGCGTAGCTTGGTCACGCGACCGGTTTCAACCTGCAACTCGTCGGCCAACTCCGCATCGGTGGGCTCGCGACCCAGTTCGTTGCCGAGGGCGGAGCTGACGCGGCGGAGCCGCTGAATCTTGTCCACCATGTGGACGGGCAGGCGGACGGTTTTACCCTGGTTAGCCAAGGCTCGGCGGATCGACTGCTTGATCCACCAGCAGGCATAGGTGCTGAACTTCACCCCGCGGCTGGGCTTGAAGCGGTCGACCGCCTTCATCAGGCCCAGGTTGCCTTCCGAGATCAGATCCAGGATCGGCAGGCCACAGTGGTTGTAGTCCGAGGCTATTTTAACCACGAGACGGAGGTTGGATTTGATCATCAACTCCCGGGCGTGGTTTTCGCCCTTGCGGACGCGCCGGGCGAGGCGGGTTTCTTCCGTGCGGTTGAGGAGGGGGGTTTCCCCGATGCCCTTCAGGTAGGACTGAAGGGCGGCGGGGAGATCCTTTTCGCGGGGGAGGACCCCCTGATTCCGGGTGGCTTCGGTTTTTGTTTTCATACCATGTTAGACCGGCGGGGTGGGAGAACGTTCGGACTTTTTTTAGGGGGGTATTTTCCCTCTGAAAACAGGGTTTGGACCGTCAGGATGCGGGGAACAAGGAATCGCCCGTAAGCCCGTAACCGAGTTACGTTTTGATGAAATTTTCCCTGCTTGCCCGGTCGGGATGGGGAGGCAAAATCAAGTCATGATCACACGTCGCGGGTTTTTGGGTCTGATTCCGGGAATCGGTTTGGCCAAGGGTTGGGCAGGAGCCATGGGTGGTGTCCCAACCCGCAAGTTTGGCCGGCACAACGAGCAGGTCAGTGTCCTTGGATTTGGTGGACACACCCCGCATGAGGCGGTGGAGCGGGGGGTGACTTTTTTTGACAACGCCTGGTGCTACCACAAGGGTCGGGGTGAGGAGTGGATGGGCCATGCCCTAAAGGGGATCCGGGACAAAGTTTTTCTGATGACCAAATGTTGCACCCATCAGAATCCGCTGCCGGAGGGCGGAAAAGAGGGGGCGATGAAGTTCCTGGAGACCTCCCTGAGGCGATTACAGACCGATCACGTCGATCTTTGGATGTTGCATGAGATGAAGCATATCGATGAGGTGAAGAAGTTTTACGGGCCCGGTGGGGCGGCCGAAGCCTTTGATCTGGCCAAAAAACAGGGGAAGGTTCGCTATCTGGGATTCACCGGACATAGCGATCCCATGGTGCACCTGAAAATGCTCGAGGGCGGCTATCCCTTTGATGCATCCCTCCAACCGGTATCCGCCTTGGGAACGCTGGATTCCCGCCGTTTTGAGACGGAGGTCATTCCGGCCCTTGCAGAAAAAAAGATCGCGGTCATTGGCATGAAGGGGTTCGGGGGAAGCAAGCGGTCCAGCGAGAAGGGTCTGATGACCGCAGAGAAGGTGTTGCGTTATTCCCTGAGTTATCCGGAGGTGTGCACGCACCTGATCGGGGTGGACCAGTTCCCTTATGTGGAACAGGCGGTGGTTGCCTCCTCGAAGACCCCGATGACGCCAGACGAAAGAAAGGCCTTTGTCGCCTGGTGTGACCTGATGGGTGGGGCGGAATACGCGATGCACTGCCAACCGGGACACCGTGACGGCAGCTGTTGCGGCGGCGCGGTGGCCTGATCCCCGTTTGAAATTCCTTTTCCTGGTCCTGGGGTATGCGGTCTCCATGGCGGGATCCAACCTGCTTTTCAAGGTGGCCTCGGAAAAGGAGGGGGCCTCCTGGTGGATCTGGTTTTTGGCCGGCAACGTGGCTGGGTTCGGATGTCCGGTTCTCATCACCTATGCTTTGCGGGAGCAGAGTCCGCATCTGGTGTATGCCTTCACGCTCGGGGCCGGTTTTGTCCTGGTGCAACTGGCCGGATGGTGGTTTTTCCGTTCCCCCATTACCGGGATGCAGTTGGGTGGCTTGGCCTTAACGGCGGCGGGTCTGGTGATGCTGCAACTAGGTCGGGCCTAAAGGGAGCCAACGACTAGGGCGACGGCGCCGAGCAGAAGCGCGGCCCCGGCGAGGCGCAGCACGAGAATCCGGCGGTCCATCGCAGCCGCGCCCCCTCCGGCTGCCCCCTCCAAAAGAACGGCCCAGAGCCCCCGGGTGGCGTAGACCACGTTGGTGGCGGTGGCATGTCCGAAGATGCCGATGACAAAAATGACCAGGGAGGTTTGAAAGCCAATCACTCCTGAACCCACGAGAATGGGCCAACGGGAGGTGGAGGGTAGCATGGGAAGCCCGGGGCTTGCCTTGGAACGCATGGGAAAAAAAAGGAGTGGCGTGAGTAGGGCTAAAGTAGAAAACATCACGGGCTGAAACCAAGTCACCCCCGTCAGTCGTGCGTACTTCTGGACGATGATATCCGTCATGGCGAAAAAGAGTGCGGCGGCAAGGGCCCAAAGAGTTGTCGCCGGATTGATTTTGTTCTCTTGGGTGTCTTTGAGGGGGTCAGCTCCGGGATTGAGGGAGAGCAGGGCTACGGCCACGCTGGTCAGGACGGCCCCTCCCATCAGACTTGGGGTGATTTTTTCGTCAAGGAACAGGACGGTCAGCAAGGCGACAAAGACGGTTTTTGTGCCGAGGATGGGGGTGGCGTGGGAGAGATCGCCCTTCGAAAGGGCTTGAATGGCGCAGAGGCGTCCGATGAAAAGGGAGGCTCCGGCGATGATGGCGGCGAGGAAGCCCTCCGGATGGGGTTGACCTGTGAAAAAGAGGATCAGCGGGGCGGACCATCCCGCCATGGCGAGATTGGAGAGGGCGGTGACCATCCGGGAACCGGCGCCCCTGCGAAGTCCGCATTTCAGTCCCCAGGATCCAACCGCGTACAGGAGCGATGCCAGAAGAGGTAGGGCGAGAGGCACGGTGGAGGATGCCTCATCCGTGTCCCCAGGCCAAGTTTCGGCAGGGGGGCTTGCCCCCGTCCCAGCGACTCGGTAGCAAGGAGGGGTGATCCGTGAATTCATCCCCATTCTTTTTTCCTTAGGCATGGCTTTGGCTGTGGCTTTGGGAGGGATCGGCATGGGGGTGGTTCTGGGGAAGGTGGGGCGTCGCAGCCGGGCAAAAGACATGGCTTACGAGTGCGGAAAGGATCCTGTCGGCTCCTCCTCGGCGCGGTTCTCGGTGAAGTTTTATCTCGTGGCGATGATTTTCATTCTATTCGATATCGAGGTCATCTTTATGTATCCGTGGGCGGTCAGTCTGGCGGGATTTCGGCAGAGCGGGTTGGGTTGGCAGATCTTCGGCCTGATGATGGCGTTTGTCCTGTTGGTCGAGGTGGGGCATCTCTACGCCTACAAAAAGGGCGTCTTCGATTGGAACCAACGGGGCTAAGCTCCCGAATCGCGGGGCTTAAGCCCGGGGAAGCGGGACCGAATCCTCCAGATCCGAGCCAAACGTCACCGGCTTTAAAAGCGAGGGTTGAAAATCCCTGGGCAAATTTTTGCCCTGAACAAGAACCTGGTGGGTTTTTCCAAAAAAGCCCGGGTGGGTGAGGTGCTGAAAGTTGCGGGACCATTTTTGCGGGAGGGGATCTGACCCGGTCAGCAGGGGCTGGGCGAGGCGAGTCCAAGCGGAGGAGAAGTCCGCCAGCCCGAGAGTTTCCAGGCCCTCCTTTTTTCCCTCTAGAATGAGATCGGTGTAGTTCACGTGGGAGGTCAGGTCCTGTTCGCCGGGATCCTGCAGGGGATCAGGGGTGCGCTGGTGTGACCGAAGGGAGACCAGGGTTCCGGCAGAGCGTGAAAGGTGGTAGAGCTCGGCGGCTGGCATCCCGTAGTCCAAGGTGAGGATGATTCCCCGACGGATAATTTGACCGAGGGACCGGATCCAGGGACCGGCGTCCGGTCGAATTTCAGCTGTGAACCCATCCACCGAAGGAATATCCCAGCGTTTTACCTCGTCCATAAGATCAGCCGGGGCGGGTTGGGCGCTCCAGTGCAACTTTCCCTCCCGGACGTCAACCCACAGCTCGTGCCATTCGCCCTGGAGATGTCGGGCGAGGCGGACGGGAAAGCTGTCGACCAACTCGCAGGAATAAAAAAAACAGGGCACATCACCCGGGGAAAAAGTTATGGATTGCCGGTGCCAACTGATTGGAAAAGTTTTCCTGTGCAAAGCCAGGGTGCTTTCTTGCTGTTCCACCAGCCGGGGGGACGGTTCGATGATGTGGAGATGAAGGGCGGACCGGAGGGCTGGGTATTGGGATGAGATGGAATCGAGAATGTCGCAGGCAAGCCAGCCGCGGTCTGCTCCCTGCTCGCCGAGGCAGACGGATGCAGGCCGTCCCAAGGCGGCATGCCATTCATCGGCTTGACTGGCCAGCAATTGACCCAGCACGGGTCCGGTTGTAACGGGTGTTAAAAAATCGCCCCGGGTTCCCGTGCGGCCACGGCCGGAGGAGTAATAGCCATGCTCCGGGTGATAGAGTGCGGTCTGCATGAAATGATCGAAGCGGACTGGGCCAAAATCGCCGATCCGGCGCTTCAGTTCCGCGGGGAGGGGGAGGGTCAAGATCCACGCATGATATTCGAGGCTGGTCGGGGGGGGAAGATTGACGCACGAGTCCGGTGAATTATCTTCACCCCCATGAAGGTTTTTCCCCTGATCATCGCCTGTTTTCTTCCGTGGATCCTGGTGGCCCAAAGCACGGATGACTTGTCCCAACTGCCCTCCACCCGGGGGAATCAAAAAATTCCCAATTTTGAAGATTCAGAGACAAAAACCGACTTTCCGGAGACCGCTCCCTCCCAATCCATATCGATCCCCAGACCCCGCCCCCCGGAACAGGACGAGAAAAAAAACAAGAACGAGGACTGGGTGGCCCAAGGTGTAAAGGAAAAGCAGGAGGCGGCCAAAAAGAAGCAGGAAGAGGAGGCCTTCCAGGCCGAGACCAAGGCCCGTGAGATGTCGGCCCAGGAGCAGGTGAAAACCGTCAAAAAAACCCAGGAGGGAAGTCCGGCGATCTCCAAAAGCGCTGCCGAAAGTTCGGCTGATTTGGACAAGTCCAGATTGCCGGCGGTTACCGGCCTGGACGGGGTCAAGCCACGGGCCAGTGATTTGGGGGATGGCCGGGTTAAGCCCGGATTCGATTCATTTACGGGGCCCTCTTCCAGCAGCCCCATGGGCAAAGACTATCAGTCGGGCGCCAAACCGATCATGCCGGCCGTCAGTTCAACGGACGGCAGGATGATGCTGCCCCCCAAGGCCCCCGAGCCGCCCTCAGGAGCCTATAAAAAAATTTCCGAAGATCCCAATGCGGTGGTCCCAAAAACCGAGACCGCCAAGACCGTGGCGCCCAGCAAGCCAAAGTTCGATGGGAACACGACCCCTCCTGGCAATCCCCTGACCCCGGGTCAGCCGGCAGGGTTATCCCCATACGACAACACTCGGAACGTGCCCGACCCCCGATCCACTCGTCGGTTCTAGGCTGACCCCTGCCATCGGGAAAATCACCATGATGGCGGCGGTTTTTTTTCCCCTGTCCGATTACCTCTGGTTTTACGCCGGATTCCTGGTCCTGGTGTTGCTGATCCTGGCCTTGGATCTGGGGGTGTTTCATCGAGAGGCCCATGAGGTCCGTTTAAGGGAGGCGATAGGATGGAGCGTGGCGTGGGTGACACTGGCCCTGCTGTTCAATTTCGGTTTCTACCTCTTTGCACGTCACGCGCTGGCCCACGACCCTAGATTGATGGCCCTGCCAAATTTCGATCCTGCTGCTGCGGCCCGGCAGTCGGCCCTTGAATTTTTGACCGGCTTCGTGGTGGAGAAATCCCTGGCGGTGGACAACATTTTCATTTTTGTCGTGGTCTTTAACTTCTTCGCCATCCCGGCGAAATATCAGCACCGGATCCTTTTTTACGGCATCCTCGGGGCTCTTCTCTTTCGAATCGTTTTTATCGCGCTGGGGTCGGTGCTGCTGCAGATCGCCTGGGTCTCCATCCTTTTCGGGGTATTTCTGATCCTGACGGGGGGGAAGATTCTTTTTTCCCCGGACAAGCCCATCGATCCCTCGACCAATCCACTGATCCGGTTCCTGCAGAGATCCCTGCCGGTTCATCCCCAATTGGAGGGAGAGAGGTTTTGGGTGAAGGTGGGGGGGCGTTGGAAGGTTACCCCCCTGATGGTGGCCCTTCTTTTCATCGAGATCTGTGACATTGTCTTCGCCGTTGATTCCGTGCCGGCGATCTTTGCCCTGACCCGGGAACCCCTGATCGTTCTCACCTCCAATGTTTTTGCCATCCTGGGGCTTCGATCCCTCTATTTCCTTTTGGCCGGGGTGATCGACCATTTTCACTATTTGAAATACGGCCTGGGTCTGGTGTTGATGTTCGTCGGTCTTAAGCTGGCCTGGCTCAATGAGGCGTTCGGCGGAAAGTTTCCGATTACCTGGTCCCTGGGAATCATCACCGGGCTGGTGGGGGGATCAATGGCAGCGTCGCTTCTGTTCCCGCACAAGAAACCATCGAAATGATGGGGCAGGGGCCCCGAGGGAACAGGGCCCTGAGGCGCGGCTGAAACGTGAATCCTTACCCGAGCGGCAAGTTCATCGAACCTGCCCTACCGGCATCCGGTCGGTCTAGTAGCGGTAGTGTTCGGGCTTGAAGGGCCCTTCGATCGGCACCCCAAGATAGTCGGACTGTTCCTTGGTCAGTTTGGTGAGCTTGACCCCGATTTTCTCGAGGTGCAGGCGGGCCACTTCCTCGTCGAGTTTCTTCGGCAACACGTAGACGGCGGGTTTGTAGACCGCACGGTTTTTCCAGAGGTCCAGAGCCGCGAGCGTCTGGTTGGAGAAGCTGTTGCTCATGACGAAGCTGGGATGCCCGGTGGCACAACCCAGATTGACCAAACGTCCCTCGGCCAAGAGGAATAGCTCCCGGCCATCGGGGAAGACGTATTTGTCGAGCTGAGGCTTGATATTGACGCGCTTCACGCCGGACAGGTTGTTCAACTTGTCGACTTGGATCTCGTTGTCGAAGTGACCGATGTTTGCGACCACCGCCTGATCCTTCATCTTTTTGAGGTGTTCGATCGTGATCACGTCCTTGTTGCCGGTGGTGGTGATGTAAATGTCAGCCCGGCCGAGGGTATCCTCAATGGTGGTGACCTCGTATCCCTCCATGGCGGCTTGGAGGGCGTTGATGGGATCGATTTCGGTGACGATGACGCGGGCACCTTGCCCGCGCAGGGACTGGGCGGAGCCTTTGCCGACGTCACCGTAGCCACAGACCACGGCAACTTTACCGGAAATCATGACGTCGAGCGCGCGATTCAAACCGTCGACCAAGGAGTGACGGCATCCGTAAAGGTTGTCGAACTTGGACTTGGTGACCGAGTCGTTAACGTTGAAGGCGGGGACTAAGAGTTTGGCCTGTTCCTGAAGCTTATAAAGGCGGTGCACACCCGTGGTGGTCTCCTCGGCGACGCCTTTCCACTCCTTGACCAGCTCGTGAAAAATATAGGGACTCTCGGCGTGGATCTTCTTGAGGAGATCTTTGATGACCTTTTCCTCGTGGCTGGA